>JBJESA010000070.1:0-3832 GCA_051882535.1 Oscillospiraceae bacterium | reverse complement strand
TTTATAGACGCACCGTTTAACCTCCAGTTCTACAAAGAGGGCGATTATAACACCGAAATCGCTTATATGGGTTGTAGAACACGTGTTATCGGAAACAACTACGACAAATCCCGCGAGATTGTAACGGGACGCGGAAATCTGAGCTTTACCACCATCAATCTCCCGCGTCTGGGAATTGAGTCAAACAAGGACATCAACCTTTTCTACAAGAAGCTGGACGAGATGATGGACTTGGTATTTGACCAGCTGCTTAAGCGTTTTGAAATTCAGTCACGAAAGAGAGTTAAGAACTATCCGTTCCTGATGGGACAGGGCGTTTGGATTGATTCGGAGAAGCTGTCTGAGGACGATACTGTAGGCGAGATTCTCAAGCATGGTACGCTTTCTGTGGGCTTTATCGGCTTGGCGGAGTGTCTTATTTCGCTTGTCGGTGTTCATCACGGCGAGAGTGAAGAAGCACAGAAGCTGGGTATCGAGATTGTTTCTCACATGAGAAAGAGAGTGGACGACAAGTGTGCAGAAACCGGATTGAATTTCAGCCTGCTTGCTACTCCCGCCGAAGGTCTTTCGGGACGCTTTATCGCTATAGACAAGAAGCGTTACGGAAAGATTGAGGGCATTACCGATAAGGACTACTATACCAACTCTTTCCATGTGCCCGTATACTACAATATCAGTGCTTTCAAGAAGATTAAGATTGAGGCACCGTATCACGCGTTTACAAATGGCGGACATATCAGTTATATTGAGCTTGATGGTGACCCGCTGAAGAATCTGGACGCTTTCGAGCAGATTGTACGTTATATGAAAGAACAGGGCATCGGCTATGGTGCGATTAACCACCCGATTGACCGTGACCCGTGCTGTGGATTTACGGGAATAATCGACGACGAGTGCCCGAAGTGCCACCGTCACGAAGATGACGAAGTGGTTATCGACAGAATTCAGCGTCCTATCAGATTCTTGGACTCTGATAAATAATAATTACAAAAGAAGATTACAATGAAGATTAATATAGCGGGGACGGTCTGCGAATCTGTAGTAGACGGACCGGGACTGCGGTATGTGGTATTTGTGCAGGGGTGTCCGCACCACTGCGTTGGCTGTCATAATCCGGAAACACATTCATTTTCCGGTGGACGGACTGTTGACACCGATGAGCTGTTCTCCGAATGTATTGAAGACCCGCTTCAGAGCGGGGTTACATTCTCGGGAGGAGAGCCGTTTTGCCAAGCGGAGGCATTATACACGCTCGGACTGAAATTCAAGGAGCGGGGAATGCATCTTATGTGTTACAGCGGCTGGACTTTTGAGGAACTTTTGGAGAAGTCAAAAACCGAAGAATATGTCGGGAAACTCCTTTCTATACTTGATGTGCTGGTGGACGGGAAGTTTATGCTTGATGAGCGTTCGCTTTCGCTGTCATTCAGAGGCAGTAAGAATCAGCGGCTGATAGATGTGCCGAAAAGTCTTTCCGAGAAGACAGCAATAACAATTGAATTGTGATATTCGCTAGTTTTAAATATTTTTTACAACAGACTAATTGGCAATGCCGTGCGGAGCCTTTCGGGTTTTGTGCGGTGTTGCCTGCACTTACATCTCAGCAAAGGAGCGATTGCAATAAATCTGCTAAAAAAAATAATCGCCTGTGCTGTGGCTGCGGGGATTGCCCTGACCTTTACAGCGTGTGGCGATGGTGGACGAAACGAAGTTTTTAAATATAGCATATCCGCAAATCCCAAAACACTTGACCCGCAGCAGGCGAATGAGCTGAACTCCAACACCATTATTGAGAATGTGTATATGGGGCTTATGGCGATAAAGGCGGACGGTTCGGTGGGGTGCGGTGCAGCGGAGAGCTATACAGTTTCCGAGGACGGTTTGCACTACAGCTTTACGCTAAGGCAAGACGTTTACTGGAAGAGTGTAAGCAAGTTTGAAGCACAATGCACTGCAAATGACTATGTTTATGGCTTTAAAAGGCTGTTTGATTCGCCGGTAAAGGCCCCTCGGGCAAGCGATTACTACTGTATTAAGAACTCGAAACGGGTGCATACAGGCGAATTGTCGCCGTCCTCTATCGGAGTTAAGGCAAAGGGAGATTTTGAGCTGGAGATTACGCTTGAGTATCCTAACCCGCGTTTTTTGGCAATGCTTGCAGAGCCACCCGCGATGCCGTGCAATGAGGAATTTTTCAATACTACGCATGGCAAATACGGACTGTCGGCTGAATGTACTGCTTCTAATGGTGCGTTTTATGTCAGAAGCTGGAATTATGACCGCTATTCTTCTTCAGACGTCAACAATCTTATTTTGAGCCGTAATTCGCTGAATGCTCAATATCACGATATTGCACCATCAGGTCTTAACTATTTTATTGATGATAAAGAGAATTTTATCAGCGATTTTTTGGACGGTGTTACAAATTGCGTATCGGTTTCTAATGAGGAAATACAGTCAATTAAGAGCGATGACATTATTTCGCAGGAATTCTGCAATGTGACCTGCGGAATTGTGTTTAATAAGAAATTTGAGCTGTTCAGGCACGAGAATTTCTTGAAAGCACTGACGCTGCTGGTAAACCGTGAGGACGTTATGTCTGTTCTCCCCGACTTTGAAGTGGCACAGGGAATTGTCCCCAAGCAGGTTCTTTCCGGAGAAAAGAGTTTCCGTGAAACTGTTGGCGTGCCGACAATCCCTCAATACGATAGTGCTTTGGCACGTGAACTGTTTAAAGAGGAAAAATCCAAACTAAGCACTAATCTTTTTACCGGAGCAAGGGTTATTGTGAACAATTCCGCGGCTGCGAATGCTGTTTCGTATATCTTGCAGGAGTGGCAGAGGGAGTTCGGCTTTTACTGCGTGGTGGAAGAACTGGACGACAGAAGATTTAACGACCGTCTCCAAAGCGGTGACTACGAGATTGCAGTGGTGGAGCTGGCAGGAAAGTACAATAGTGCGGCAGCATACTTAGAGCAGTTTTGCAGCGACAATTCGGCGAATTACTGGGCATACTTCAACGCGGAGTTTGATAGGCTGGTAAATGATGCAAATGAAGCGGCAGACCCCGCGGAGTGCGATGAGCTGTTCAAAAAAGCAGAGCAGATGTTAATTGATAAATCCGCTTTTATTCCGTTGTACTATAAGAATGAGTATTTCCTGATGTATGATGATTGTCAGGATATTATTTACAATCCATTCTCAAAGACGGTAAATTTCGTAAATGCTAAGAAGGATTAATATATTGACAGAAGCCCGAGAATGAACTCGGGCTTCTGCTATTTCTGTTTTGATTGTACTGCAAGAATTGGATATCCATCAATATACGGCTTTGCCATATCGGGGTGCTTTTCAGCGGTGGAGAATAAGGTATCTGCAAAGCCGTCTTCTTGAACAAATTTGGTTAGCGTATCAAGCGGGAGACCGGATACCGAATGACAAACAGGGGAAACAGTGATTACCTTGAATTCTCCAAGTTGGTTTACTCTGAACGGCCAGATAAAGCAGTCGAACGGCTTTAGTTCTCCGAGTGTGCAGCCGTTTTCTCCAAGTGCGGGGCAGCAGACGACCTTTTCACCGTCAAACTCCATATCAAATACGTACTCGCTGCCGCGAGGGGAGAGAGTCAATCCCATTTTCTCCTCGACTTTATCACGAAACTCTGAGAAAATCAGCGGGATTTCCCATTTGTCGTTTTCGTCAAAGCCACAGCAAACACGGCAGGATTTGCAGGAGGCGGGATTTAAGATTTTTTTGAGCATTTTTTCATCTCCGATTTCTGATAATATTCCCGAATTTATGATACTTCAAAATAACCTGCTTGTCAAGGCAA
>JBJESA010000069.1:0-3849 GCA_051882535.1 Oscillospiraceae bacterium | reverse complement strand
TATACGGTACAAAAGGCGAAAAAATTCGTGTAAGACGTCCACGAACTCAAGGCGGCGGCGTGTACTTCACCGAATTTGAGGGTGTAGCAAATAATCTTCAAAGACGATACAATGACTCACAAGCGGGACAGTATGCACGTGACGCCCTTGAAGATTTTATGAGCGATGTTCTCTGTCCTAAGTGTAAGGGCGAAAGACTTAATGATACGGCACTTGCAGTTACAGTCGGCGGTATCAATATAAGCGACTTCTGCAAAATGTCGGTTATTAAGGCACTTGAATTTATCGACAATCTTTCTCTGTCGAAACGTGATACAATGATTGCGGGACAGATTTTGAAAGAAATCAAGGCAAGGCTTGGATTCTTGCAGTCGGTTGGGCTTGGATACCTCACACTTTCCCGCTCTGCGGGAACGCTCTCCGGCGGAGAAAGTCAGAGAATACGACTTGCTACACAGATAGGAAGTGCCCTCACAGGTGTTCTGTATATACTTGATGAGCCGAGTATCGGACTTCACCAACGTGACAACGATAAGCTGATTGCTACGCTGAAAAAACTCCGAGATTTAGGTAATACGCTTATTGTGGTAGAGCATGACGAAGACACAATGCGTGCTGCGGATTGGATTGTTGATATCGGCCCCGCAGCGGGTATTCACGGCGGAAACGTTGTGTACAGCGGTGATGTCCCCGGAATTTTAAAGTGCAAGGAATCCATCACAGGACAGTATTTAAGCGGCAAGAAATCCATTGAAGTTCCGAAAAACCGCCGCAAGCCTACCGACAAATGGCTTTCCGTTATAGGAGCTGATGAGAATAATCTCAAGAGTGTCAACGTTGACATTCCGATTGGCATTTTCACGTGCGTGACCGGTGTTTCGGGTAGCGGAAAAAGCTCGCTGGTAAACGAAATCATCTACAAACACCTTTTTGGCAAGCTCAACCGTGGAAGAGTGCGTGCCGGCAAATTCAAAGATATAAAGGGTATCGAGCACCTCGACAAGGTTATCATGATTGACCAGTCCCCTATCGGAAGAACACCACGTTCAAACCCCGCAACCTACACCGGAGTGTTCACAGATATCCGCGATTTATTTGCACAGACCAACGACGCCAAAACACGAGGTTACAAATCGGGACGTTTCTCTTTCAACGTAAAAGGCGGTCGCTGTGAGGCATGCGAGGGCGATGGTATCTTAAAAATTGAGATGCACTTCCTGCCCGATATCTTTGTCCCGTGCGAAGTGTGCAAGGGGCAGCGTTACAACCGCGAAACGCTTGAAGTAAAGTACAAGGGCAAAAGCATTTACGATGTATTGGAAATGACAGTTTCCGAGGGTGTCGAGTTCTTCGCAAATATTCCAAGAATCTACAACAAGCTGAAAACCCTTGATGAAGTAGGACTTGGATATATCAAAATCGGACAAAGCTCTACTACCCTTTCAGGTGGCGAGGCACAGCGAATTAAGCTGGCAACCGAACTCTCCAAACGTTCAACCGGAAGAACCATCTATATTCTGGACGAGCCTACTACCGGACTTCATTCCGATGATGTTCGCAAGCTGATTGATATACTCCAGAAACTTGCCGATTCCGGCAATACAGTCCTCGTTATTGAGCATAATCTGGACGTAATCAAGACCGCCGACTATATCATTGATATGGGGCCCGAGGGTGGAGATGGCGGTGGAACAGTAGTTGCCAAGGGAACTCCCGAGGAAGTCGCCAAAAACAAGAAGTCATACACCGGCGAATATTTGAAACGGTTACTTTAAGGCATTGTTAATTCCTTGGGAATACAAATAAGAAAGGAATTTTTATTATGAAGAAGGTTTTAGAAGAATTCAAAACATTTGCCCTCAAGGGCAATGTAATGAGCATGGCTGTGGGTGTAATCATCGGCGGTGCTTTCCAGAGCATTGTTGCCGCACTGACGAACAGTTTCATTAATCCGTTGATTGCCCTCATTCTGGGTGGCGTACAACGTGATGAAAATGGCAACCCTATCTACGTTGGCGGCAGCTTCACCATCAGAGGTATTGAATTCAATTACGGTGCTTTTCTGTCTGCCGTAATTAACTTCATCATCATGGCACTTATTCTCTTCCTCTTGATAAAGGGAATGAATACGCTTATGGCACTCGGCAAAAAGAAAGAGGAGGAAAAGCCCGCTGCTCCTCCCGAGCCTTCTAAGGAAGAAGTTCTTCTCACCGAAATCCGCGACCTGCTCAAAGAAAAGAACGACTGATACATAAAAAATCCCACGAACTTCGTGGGATTTTTTCAGGCATTATTTCGTTCCATGGGAGTAAACCGTATTCCATTTATAATCTGCTCCTTGCCAGTATCATAAAAACCTAGCTTATGATAAATCTCAACAGCATACGGTGAGGAATTGACCGTCATTTTTTCGGACGAACAATTTTCCAGAACAGTCTGAAACAACTGTCTGCCGATACCTTGCCTTTGGTACTTCCCATCAACAAAGAACAGAGCAATATGCGAGCCTTGATTTCTTGTAGCGATTATACCCACAAGTTCATCATCATGCCACGCTCCAAAAGCGGTCAGCATTGACAGGTAGTTTTCATCGTAAACACTCTTGAAAAATTCCTCTGTCCCCTGTTCGGAATAATCCGGTGCTTCAAACTCTAAGAATACTTTCCGTACTAAGTTTAAAGCACCTCTGAGTTCTGACGATTCCAGTTTCTTTATTTCCAAAATCAGTTCTGCTTTCTGACTTTGATGTGGACTTCCCTAAGCTGCTGCTCTGTAACCTCGGTAGGAGCACCAAGTAACAAATCCTGTGCATTGGAGTTGAGCGGGAATGCGATGATTTCGCGTATGCTCTCCTCGCCTGTCAGCAGCATAATCATACGGTCAACGCCGGGAGCCATACCTGCGTGAGGCGGTGCACCGAACTTGAATGCATTGTACAAAGCACCAAACTTGGAAGCAACATCTTCCTCGGTGTATCCTGCAATCTCGAATGCCTTAATCATAATGTCAAGGTCGTGATTACGAACCGCACCGGAAGAAAGCTCAACGCCGTTGCACACAATATCGTACTGATATGCGAGAATGTCGAGCGGGTTCTTGTTCATCAATGCGTCCAGACCGCCCTGCGGCATGGAGAAAGGATTATGCGTGAAGATAATCTTCCCTGTTTCCTCGTCCAGCTCGTACATCGGGAAATCAACGATGAAGCAAAGCTCGAATCTGCTCTCGTCAATGAGGTTCATACGCTTAGCAACCTCGGTGCGAATCTGTCCCGCAAACTTCGGAGCAATCTTCGCAGAATCGGCGATAAAGTAAAGGACATCGCCTACCTGAAGTTCGCAGCGACTTGCAAGTTCCTTTCTCTGCTCATCATTAAGGAATTTGTCAATCGGGCCGTTGTACTTGAAGAAACCATTCTCGCCTTCCTCAACCTTGAAGTAGCCAAGACCTTTCATACCAACTTCGTTAACTGCGAAGTCTTCCATATTCTTGAAAAAGCTCTTGGACTGAGAAGCCATACCGGGAACGCGAATACCACGAACGCACTTATTCGCAAACGGCTTGAACTCGCTGTCCACGAACAAATCGGACAGTTCCTTGATAACCAGCGGGTTTCTGAGGTCGGGCTTATCCGAACCGTAGGTGAGCATAGCCTCCGCATAGGAAATGCGTCTGAAAGGAGCGGGGCTAACCTTCTTATCGGAAAATTTCTCGAAAGTTGCGGACAGAACTTCTTCCGCAACTGCGAAAACGTCTTCCTGAGTAGCGAAGCTCATCTCAAAGTCGAGCTGATAGAACTCTCCGGGCGAACGATCTGCTCTTGCGTCCTCATCACGGAAACAAGGTGCA
>JBJESA010000068.1:0-3855 GCA_051882535.1 Oscillospiraceae bacterium | reverse complement strand
ATATAGACAAGGTGAAAGGCGTTATAGACGAGGAAACATACGCTGAGCTGTCCCGCTCATTCTCCGAGGAATACAGGGAGAACGAAGAGCAACTTATCCGCACTCGGGAGCACCTGCTGCACCTCCGCACCAAGAGCGACGATGCGGACACTCCCGTTGTCTTGGTTCGTCGCTATGCCGACAGCGGGGAACTTACATTTACGCTGCTCCGCTGCTTTATCGAGAAAATCGTTGTTCACCCCAAAAAGCCCTATAGCAGACAGGACGAGATTGACATCTACTGGGATTTTTAGGGAAAAAAGTTGCGTTTGCAAAGCAGCAGCAGAGCAGAAAGCTCGTGCAACCTACGACAATATTCTCCGCCTGAGCGATGACCCTGATGTCAACGAGGTAATAAAGTTCCTCCGCGAGCGTGAGGTGGTGCACTTCCAGCGTTTCGGCGAGCTTCTCAACCACTATCAGGAGCAGATTTCGGACTGCGGAAATAAAAATTAATTTTTTTCAAAAAACCTCTTGACAAATAAGATGTTGTGTGGTATAATAGGTAATGTTGATTGACATACTATTCATATCACACAAATATCGCGGGATGGAGCAGCTCGGTAGCTCGTCGGGCTCATAACCCGAAGGTCGTTGGTTCAAATCCAGCTCCCGCAACCAGCCGGTGCGACCGGCAGCGTTTTCGTCCCTACTATTCGGTAGGGACGAATTTTTTGCTCGGAATTGAGAAATCTTTTAGTCACGATATCACAGATTAACAAAACAGCCCTCAGCTTTGCTGAGGGCTGTTTTGTTAATCGCAATAATATTGGGTTATCATTGCGTTTTTGTTTTATTCCCGAAAAATCCCCGCTCAAGGTTTGCCCTTGAGCGGGGGGGTGTTTTTTAGTCCTTGTCGGAATCGGCTGTGAGTACCAGCCCTTTCTTCATACCGTAGGAGAGCGTCATCAGCGAGTCGGTAAGATGCACATTCTCCACAGCCGTATCGGGATAATCCGCTAGGATATCGTAATGCGAGAAGTTCCAGAATGCACGTATACCGCAGGAGTAAAGCGTCTTTACTACCTCCTCTGTGCCGTTACGCGGTATGCACAAAATAGCCATATCCACGTGATGTTCGCTGCAGTACTGGCACAGCGTGCCGGAATCCCGAACGATTAGGTCGGATATCTTCCGTCCGATAATAGAAGGCTCGCGGTCGAAAATCGCCGTTACCTCAAAACCGAAGCGTGTGAAGTCAAAATGCTCCGATATCGCACGGCCGAGATTTCCCGCACCGATAAGTATTACCTGTCTTTTTTCGTCAAGATGGAGGATTGTCCCTATTTTGTCCTTAAGCTCCGTTATATTGTAGCCGTAGCCCTGCTGTCCGAAACCGCCGAAGCAGTTTAAGTCCTGCCGTATTTGCGAAGCCGTCAGCCTCATACGCTCGGATAGTTCACGCGAGGAGATTTTCTCCATTCCCTCACGCTGGAGTTCCTCCAGAAAGCGGTAGTAACGGGGCAGGCGTCTTATAACCGATTGTGAGATAGTTTTACCCTGCATCGCAATTCTCCCGAATTATGCCATCAATTTTGCCAGTCTGTTGTTGATTTCCTTGAGGAATGTCTCGGTATCTACAACTTGCTTATTTTCAAGTTTCGACATAGCGGCAAGGTTTTTGTCCATAATGCCTTCTTCCATTGTCTGGATAGAAGCCTGCTCCAGCTTGTCTGCGTAGTCGCAAAGAGCCTGAATGCCGTCCAGCTCGCCGCGTTTTCTGAGAGCACCGCTCCATGCGAAAATAGTCGCAATCGGGTTGGTGGAGGTCTTTTCTCCCTTGAGGTAGTTGTAGTAGTGGCGAGTTACAGTACCGTGAGCCGCCTCGTACTCGTACTTTCCATCGGGGGAAACCAAAACGCTTGTCATCAGTCCCAGAGAGCCGAATGCGGTTGCAAGCATATCGGACATAACATCGCCGTCGTAGTTCTTGCAGGCCCAGATAAAGCCGCCCTCGGAACGTACTACTCTTGCAACAACATCGTCAATCAAGGTGTAGAAGTACTCAATGCCTGCTGCCTCGAACTTCGCCTTGTACTCGTTCTCGTAAATCTCTGCAAAGATATCCTTGAAGCGGTGGTCGTAGGTCTTTGAGATAGTATCCTTTGACGCGAACCACAGGGTTTCCTTGGAGTCCAGAGCGTAGTTGAAGCACGCTCTTGCAAAGCTTGCGATGGAGTTGTCGAGGTTGTGAACACCCTGTACGATACCATCGGAGTTCTTGAAATCGTGGATAAGTGCACGGGTTTCATTGCCGTCCTTGTCGGTTACAACGATTTCTGCCTTGCTGCCCTGTGCAACTTTTAATTCGGTGTTCTTGTAGATATCGCCGTAAGCGTGACGTGCGATTGTAATCGGCTTTGTCCAGGTAGGAATATACGGAGTGATTCCCTTTACGAGAATGGGCTTTCTGAATACGGTACCATCAAGGATAGCACGGATAGTACCGTTGGGGGACTTCCACATTTCCTTTAGCTTGTACTCCTCAACACGCTGTGCGTTAGGGGTGATGGTTGCACACTTTACCGCAACGCCGTACTTCTTCGCAGCGTTTGCGGAGTCGATAGTTACCTGGTCGTCAGTTTCGTTTCTATGTACCAAACCGAGGTCGTAGTAATCGGATTTGAGGTCAATGTAGGGATTGATAAGAATTTCCTTAATCCACTTCCAGATAATTCTGGTCATCTCGTCGCCGTCCATCTCAACGATGGGGGTAGTCATCTGAATTTTAGCCATTGTAGTGCCGTCCTTTCTTTAAATTCGTTTTTTATCAGTTGCCCTTTGTGTAGTTGAGCAGACCTCCCGCAAGCATCATACCCTTGCCGCGTTCGGAGAGTTCGCACTTAACCTCGTAGCTTTCGCCCTTGGTCTTATTTTCAACGATAATCTTGCCACCGTTCTCAACAATGGAACGGATATTAGCGATTACAAGCTTGTCGCCCTGGTCAATCTTGTCATAGTCTGCTTCGTTTACGAATTCAAGCGGGAGAATACCATTGTTGATAAGGTTCTGGCGGTGAATACGGGCAAATCCCTTGCAGATAATTGCCTTAACGCCCAGATAGAGCGGAGCGAGGGCAGCGTGTTCTCTCGAAGAACCCTGTCCATAGTTTGTACCGCCGACGATAATCGAAGTTCCTGCCTCTTTCGCACGAGCGGGGAAGGTTTCATCGCATACGGTAAAGCAATACTCCGAAATAGCCGGAATATTGGAACGCAGCGGGAGAATCTTCGCACCTGCGGGCATAATGTGGTCGGTAGTGATGTTGTCGCCGACCTTGAGGGTGACAGCACTCTCGATAGTTTCTGCGAGTGGCTTGTTTACAGGGAACGGCTTGATGTTCGGACCACGCAGGATTTCAACATTCGGTGCTTCCTCAACGGACGCAGGCTCTACAACCATATTGTCGTTAATCAAGAAACGCTCGGGCATAATGTATTCGGGCATCTTGCCGAGTGTTCTGGGGTCGGTGAGGAAACCTGTGATAGCGGAAGCAGCTGCGGTTTCGGGGGAAACAAGGTAAATCTGTCCGTCCTTAGTGCCGCTTCTTCCGAGGAAGTTTCTGTTGAATGTACGCAGCGAAATACCCTTGCTGTTGGGGGACTGTCCCATACCGATGCAAGGTCCGCAAGCGGATTCGAGAATTCTTGCACCCGCCGCAATCAGAATGGAGAGCGTGCCCTCGCTTGCCAGCTGCTCGAATACCTGCTTCGAGCCGGGAGCGATAGAGAGGGAAACATCGGGGTGAACAGTCTTGCCCTTGAGAATGTGGGCAACCTTTCTCATATCCTGCAACGAGCTGTTTGTACAAGAGC
>JBJESA010000067.1:0-3870 GCA_051882535.1 Oscillospiraceae bacterium | reverse complement strand
GTTATGAAGGATATACTCGAGGAGCTTACAGCACTTGACGGAATTTTCAAGGAGAATCCCGAGTTTGTAAAGCTTATGAGTACACCCACAGTTGCGGTTGACGAAAAGATTTCCCTCGTAGAGGAAATGGGAAAGTCGGGAGGAATAAGCGAACTCACCACGAATTTGCTTTGCCTGCTGGCGGAGAAAAGCCGTTTCGGCTGCTTTTCGGGAATTATCAAGTACTACCGTGCGGAGTTCAACGAGCGATTCAAGCTCGCTGATATCACGGTAACCAGTGCTCAGCCGCTGACTGACGCTCTCAGAGAGCAAATCGCCGCAAAGATGTCGCAGATTATCGGTAAGACGGTCACCATCACCGAAAAGGTGGACGATTCGCTTATCGGCGGCGTTATCATCGACTACGGCAGCCGCCGCTATGACGGCAGCGTTAAGTCCAGACTTAACGCACTCAAAAACGAACTCGCTTCCATCATCTGAGCGTGTTCGCTTTCATCAAACTATAGAAGGGATGTATGTTAAATGGATTTACGCCCCGATGAAATAACGGGCCTCATCAAAGCCCGCATTAAAAACTACAATGCAAAAATCCAGCTCGGCGACGTGGGAACGGTCGTTACTGTCGGCGACGGTATCGTTCGTATTCACGGCCTTGAAAAGTGTATGCTTAACGAGCTGCTGGAGTTCGAGAACGGCGTTCAGTGTATGGCACTCAACCTCGAGCAGGACTTTGTAGGTGCGGTAATGTTGGGTTCCGACTCGGGAATTAAAGAGGGCGACACCGTAAAACGCACGAACTCCATTGTGTCCGTGCCTGTCGGAGAAGAGCTTCTCGGACGTGTCGTAAACTCTCTTGGACAGCCGCTTGACGGCAAGGGCGATATCTTGGCGAAGGAAACTCGTCCCATTGAGAAAATCGCTTCGGGTATTATCACCAGAGAACCCGTAAATGTCCCCCTCCAGACCGGTATCAAGGCTATCGACTCCATGATTCCGATTGGAAGAGGTCAGCGTGAGCTTATCATCGGCGACAGACAGACGGGTAAAACCGCTATCGCTATCGATACCATCATCAACCAGAAGGGCAAGGACGTAATCTGTATCTACGTTGCAATCGGTCAGAAGAACTCTACCGTTGCAGGCGTTGTAGATACCCTTACCACCAACGGTGCTATGGACTACACTATCGTAGTATCGTCCACTGCGTCCGAGCTTGCACCTCTGCAGTACATCGCACCGTATTCGGGCTGTGCTATGGGTGAATACTTTATGGAGAAGGGCAAGGACGTGCTCATCGTATACGATGATTTGTCCAAGCATGCGGTTGCTTACCGTGCACTCTCCCTGCTGCTTAAACGCCCGCCGGGACGTGAAGCATACCCCGGCGACGTATTCTACCTCCACTCAAGACTTCTTGAGCGTGCGGCTCGTCTTAACAAGGAATACGGCGGCGGTTCGCTTACCGCACTCCCGATTATCGAAACACAGGCAGGTGACGTTTCGGCGTATATTCCGACAAACGTTATCTCCATCACCGACGGTCAGATATTCTTGGAAACCGAGTTGTTCAACTCCGGTGTTCGTCCCGCAGTAAACCCCGGTATCTCGGTATCCCGTGTCGGCGGTAACGCACAGATTAAGGCGATGAAGAAGGTTTCGGGTACTCTGAAACTCGACTACTCGCAGTATCGTGAGCTTCAGTCCTTCTCGCAGTTCGGTTCCGACCTCGATCAGGATACGAAGAACCGTCTGGCAAAGGGCGAGCGTATCGTTGAGGTTCTTAAGCAGGACCAGAATTCTCCGCTCGAGGTTGAGGAGCAGGTTGTCGTTATCTATGCGGTAATCAACAACTACCTTGCAACAATTCCCGTTGAGAAGATTAAGCAGTACCAGAAGGATTTGCTCGAGCATATCAAGAACACCAAGCCCGAAATTCTCGAAAGCATTAAGACCGAGAAAGTAATCACTCCCGAAAACGAGAGCGAACTCAAGGGCGTTCTCGAGAGCTTTGCCGCTTCCTACGCGGATTAATCGAAAGGAGTATTTATGAAACAGGCTTCTTTTGTAATGAGCATCGTAGCACTCTCAATCGCGGTTGTAACAGCACTTGCGGTTGTATGGCTTTATATCGAGAAAAAGGTCAAATATATCACCACAGCGGATAATATCTGACAATCTACGTTTAATACGCAAAAAGAAGGGGTGATATTTTTTGGCAAGCGGAAATATGAAGGCGATTAAACGCCGCATCAAGTCCGTAAGTTCCACACGGCAGATCACCAAGGCGATGGAGCTGGTAGCGTCCAGCAAACTGCGTAAGGCAAAGGCTCGTGCAGAGCTTGCTCGTCCTTATTTCAACGAGTTGTACAAGACAATGTGCGAGATAGCCTCCGCAAACACCGACTTTTCCACCATTTACACCGTAAAACGCGAAGTGAAGAACAAGCTGTTTATCGTTGTAGCGGGTGACAGAGGTCTGGCAGGCGGCTATAACTCCAATGTCCTCAAAATGGCAGTGGCTGCCCACGCCGAGGACGCTGAAAAGCCTAAGATAATCGCTATCGGAAGAAAAGCCGGCGAGTTTTTTGAGAAACGAGGCTATGAGGTTGTCGCTTCTTACGCGAATATTGCCGAGGACATCAAGCCCAATACGGCTCAGGACATCGCAGACCTTGCGATTGAGATGTTCGCTCACGGAGAAGTGGACGAGGTACAGGTGTTCTACACCATGTTCGTATCCTCGATGTCGCAGCAGGCGGAGAGTATGCGTGTTCTTCCTATGGATACCGTTCCGCTCGATAATTACGGCACGATGACATACGACCCGTCCCCCGAGGCGGTGTTCAATCGTATTGTACCGCGTTTCACAGCGAGCCTTATCCAGTGTGCAGTAGTCGAGAGCTACGCTTCCGAGCTTGGTGCGCGCCGCACGGCAATGGAAAGTGCAACCGACAATGCCGACGCTATGACCGCAAACCTGTCGCTTCTGTACAACAGAGCTCGTCAGGCAAGCATCACCAACGAAATTATCGATATAGTTTCGGGTGCGTCGGCACAATCGTAATTTAATTCATAAGTTCAGTTCTAAACCTTACAGAAAGGATTTAGCAGATTATGTCAAATCAGAACATAGGCACGATCGTTCAGGTAATCGGTGCGGTTTTGGATATCCGTTTTGCACCGGAAAATCTGCCTAATTTGCTTAACGCTATCGAAATCGACAACCACGGCAAGAAGCTGACTGTCGAGGTAGCACAGCATATCGGTGACGATATCGTTCGCTGCATTTCTATGGGCAGCACAGACGGTCTGGTTCGCGGTATGGAAGCAGTTGACACGGGTTCGTCTATCAAAGTTCCCGTAGGCGAGCAGACGCTTGGACGTATCTTCAACCTTTTGGGTGAGGCGGTTGATAACAAGCCGCAGCCCGAAACAGAAGAAAAGTGGGAAATCCACCGTCCCGCTCCCTCTTTCGAGGAGCAGGAGGCTTCTAACGAGGTTCTCGAAACCGGTATCAAGGTCGTTGACCTTATCGCACCCTACCTCAAGGGTGGTAAAATCGGTCTGTTCGGCGGTGCAGGCGTTGGTAAGACAGTCCTTATTATGGAGCTTATCAACAACATCGCAAAGCAGCACGGCGGTATCTCCGTATTCACCGGCGTAGGCGAGCGTACCCGTGAGGGTAACGACCTCTACCGCGAGATGATGGAATCCGGCGTTATCAACAAGACCGCACTCGTATACGGTCAGATGAACGAGCCGCCGGGAGCAAGAATGAGAGTTGCTCTTTCGGGACTTACTATGGCGGAGTACTTCCGTGACAGAGAAGGTCAGGACGTGCTTCTGTTCATCGACAACATCTTCCGTTTC
>JBJESA010000066.1:0-3873 GCA_051882535.1 Oscillospiraceae bacterium | reverse complement strand
GACGCCCTTTGCCAACAGGCACTGAAGTATCATACTGCATCGGTTTGTATCCCTGCGTGTTATGTAGATTATGCCTCAGCAAATTATCCAGGGCTGAATATCTGCACGGTTGTGGGATTTCCATTAGGGTATTCGACAATGGCAATTAAGTGTTCCGAAGCGGTTGGTGCAATAAACAGCGGTGCAAACGAAATTGATATGGTTGTTAATCTCACCGATGTGAAAAACGGAAAATTTGACGCCGTTACAAGCGAGATTAAAGCACTCAAATACGTCTGTGGTCAGAAAGTCTTAAAGGTGATTGTCGAAACCTGTTACCTCACCGAGGAAGAGAAAATTAAGTTGTGCGAGTGCGTTACTAAAGCGGGTGCAGATTATATCAAGACCTCAACCGGATTTGGAACGGCGGGTGCTGATATAGAGGATATTCGCCTGTTCAAGAAGCATATTGGCGAAAATGTTAAAATCAAGGCTGCCGGTGGCGTAAAAACAAGAGAGGACCTTGAGATGTTTCTTGCTGAAGGCTGCGACAGAATAGGCACAAGTTCTGCGGTTAAGTTGTTGATTGGAGAATAATATGGCTAAACGTGTTTTTCTGATTGTGTTAGATAGTTTCGGCGTCGGCGAAATGGCAGATAGTGCAGATTTCGGCGACAAGGGTGCTAATACACTGCGTTCTTGCTTCAATACGGGCAATTTAAATGTTCCCAATATGCAGAAAATGGGACTGTTCAATATTGACGGGGTGGAAGTAGGGGAGAAATGCGGTTCTCCCACCGGTGCATTTCTGAAAATTTCCGAGAGTTCCAAAGGAAAGGACACTACTACGGGACATTGGGAAATTGCGGGCTGTGTGAGCGAAAAGCCGTTCCCGACTTTTCCGAATGGATTTCCCGCTGAGTTGATTGAAGAATTCGAGCGTAGAACAGGGCGAAAGGTACTCTGCAACCGTCCTTATTCAGGAACAAAGGTTATTGCTGACTACGGCGAGGAACACATCAAAACCGGTGCTTTGATTGTCTACACATCAGCAGACAGCGTTTTCCAGATTGCGGCACACGAGGATATTGTATCTGTAGAGCAGTTGTACAAGTACTGTGAAATTGCACGTGAACTCCTCACAGGCGATTATGCAGTTGGACGTGTTATTGCTCGTCCGTTCGAAGGAAAGTATCCTTTCACAAGAACGCCCCGCCGTCACGACTATTCGCTGACTCCGCCCAAATCCACCATGCTTGATATTCTTGTGGAAAACGGACTGGATACCATTGGAATCGGCAAGATATTTGATATTTTCGCCGGAAAAGGCGCAAAA
The DNA here is from genome assembly GCA_051882535.1 of Oscillospiraceae bacterium. Taxonomy (GTDB): domain Bacteria; phylum Bacillota; class Clostridia; order Oscillospirales; family Ruminococcaceae; genus CAG-115. Next base: position 2,558 of record JBJESA010000066.1, on the reverse strand, counting down.
TACTGTGACAGACGGATTGGAAATGCTGACGATATGAAGATTACTTCCGAGTATCAGGAAAAGGACTTCCACGGTCTTTGCTTCACAAATCTTGTTGACTTTGATATGCAGTTCGGTCATCGGCGTGACCCGCAGGGTTACACCAATGCTTTGAATGAGTTTGATGAGTGGCTCGGTGGATTTCTCGAAAAAATGCGTCCTGACGATGTGGTAATCCTCACCGCCGACCATGGCTGTGACCCGTGCCACACCGGTACAGACCACACCAGAGAGTATATTCCCGTGTTGGTTTACGGTAATGAGATAAAACCGTGCAATATTGGGACGAGAGATTGTTTTGGCGATATCGCAGCGTCTGTACTTGATTTACTGGGTGTAAGTGGCAGTGTGGACGGTGAAAGTTTCGCCCAAAAAATACTATAATGACAAAAACGGTTTATCCGTAATAATATAATCATAAAAGGAGATTATTAGTATGAGTGAATGTTCACACGATTGTGGTTCGTGTTCACAGAATTGTTCCGAGCGTCAGCCCGAGAGCCTTCTTGCAAAGCCTCACGAACTCTCAAACATCAAGAAAGTAATTGGTGTTGTAAGTGGTAAGGGCGGCGTAGGTAAGTCGCTGGTAACTTGTATGTCTGCTGTTTTGATGAACCGCAGAGGTTTCAACACCGCTGTTCTTGATGCAGATATCACAGGTCCCTCTGTGCCAAAGGCGTTTGGACTAAAGGAAAAGGCAAAAGGCAACGAAAACGAGATTTATCCTGTCATCACAAAGAAGGGAATTAAGGTAATGTCCCTTAATCTTCTTATTCCTGATGATACCGACCCCGTTATCTGGAGAGGCCCGATTATTGCGGGTACTGCAAAGCAGTTCTGGACTGATGTCGTTTGGGACGATGTAGACTATATGTTCGTTGATATGCCTCCGGGAACAGGCGATGTTCCGCTTACTGTTTTCCAATCGCTTCCGCTTGATGGCATTATAGTTGTAACTTCGCCGCAGGAATTGGTTTCCATGATTGTTGGAAAGGCTGTCAAGATGGCGAATATGATGAATGTTCCGATTATCGGTCTTGTTGAGAATATGAGCTACGCACTCTGTCCCGACTGCGGAAAGCATATCAATGTTTTTGGCGAGAGTCACATTGACCAGACTGCTAAGGACTTTGGCTTGAAAGTGCTTGCTAAACTCCCGATTGATCCCGAGATTGCAAAGTTGGTAGATAACGGCTTGCTCGAGTTGATGGAAACCGAAGCTGCTGACCCGATTGTTGATGCAGTTGAGGAATTTTGCAAGTAATTCGTTTGACTGCTAAGGAGATAACAACGAATGACAAAAGGTGATTTGGCTTACGAGAATTTCTTAAAGGGTTATAACTGCTCGCAGGCTGTAGCTGCTGCATTTGCAGATGAACTTGGAATGGACGAGAAGACTGCTGTCCGTCTTGCAAGTGGATTTGGCGGAGGTATGGGCAGACTTCGCGAAGTCTGCGGTACTTTCTCGGGAGTTGTAATGGTTATGAGCGTGCTTTATGGCTATTCTGACCCCAACGATAATGATACAAAGAAAGAACTGTATCGAAAAATTCAGGATTTGGCAGCACGGTATAAGGAAGATAACGGAAGCATAGTCTGCCGCGAACTTCTTGGGTTGCAGAAGGCAGAGGGTTCAGCTCAACCCGAGGCAAGAACTGCGGAGTACTATAAGAAACGCCCCTGTTCTGAACTTTGTCGCTATGCAGCTAATCTACTGGAGCAGTTTATCAAGGACAATCCTCCCGAAATTTGATGAAATTTTAACGAATTAGTCTGAACTTACCAAATCTCTATTGACTTTTGGTATAAAATGTGTTATAATCCTAGTGAACAGATAAGAATTCTGTTCAAATGTTATTTTTATAGGAACAGGTGATTAAGTGTCAAAGGTAAAGACAATATATGCTGATAATGCCGCGACTACTAAGATGAGCAAAACGGCTATTTCAGCAATGATGCCATATCTTGAGGAATGCTATGGAAACCCGTCGTCGCTCCATACCATAGGACAGCTTGCTGCAGAGGCTCTTTTAGAGGCTCGTAAGACGGTTGCTGAGTGTCTGGGAGCTGATGTAAAGGAAATTTACTTCACATCAGGTGGAAGCGAATCAGACAACCAAGCTATACGCTCTTGTGCGGAAATTGGTGCCCGCAAGGGTAAGAAGCATATCATTTCCGATAAGATTGAGCATCACGCAGTTCTCCACACTTTGAAGAAGTTGGAGAAAGAGGGATTTGAGGTAACTCTCCTTGATGTAGACAGTGACGGTAATGTTAATCCCGAAGATGTGCGTAATGCAATTCGCGAGGATACTGCACTCGTTACTATTATGGCTGCAAATAACGAAATCGGCACTATTATGCCGATTAAGGAGATTGCCGCTATCTGCAAGGAGAGAGGCGTTTTGTTCCATACCGATGCTGTTCAGGCGGTGGGTCATATTCCTGTGAATGTTAAGGAGATTGGCTGCGATATGCTGGCTCTCTCTGCACACAAATTCCACGGTCCTAAGGGCGTG
>JBJESA010000065.1:0-3874 GCA_051882535.1 Oscillospiraceae bacterium | reverse complement strand
CGTGAAGATTTCCGAGCCTACTGTTGAAATGACTTTCTCTGTAAACTCTTCGCCTTTCGCAGGCAGAGAGGGTAAGTATGTAACCTCCCGCCAGATACGCGAGCGTCTGATGAAGGAAACCCTTAAGGACGTTTCCCTCCGCGTTTCCGAAAGCGACCAGGCAGAGGCAATGAATGTTGCGGGACGTGGCGAAATGCACCTCTCCATTCTTATCGAAACCATGCGTCGTGAGGGCTACGAACTTTCCGTAAGTACACCTCGCGTACTTTATAAAGAAATTGACGGTGTAAGATGTGAGCCGGTTGAACGTCTTGTAATAGATGTTCCCGAGAATTGTGTGGGTGCTGTAATGGAGAAAATGGGTGTTCGCAAGGGAGAACTTGTTGAGATGCACCCTATTGGCTCTCGTACCCGTTTGGAATACCTTGTTCCGTCGAGAGGACTTTTCGGCTACAGAAGCGAATTCCTCACCGATACCAAGGGCGAGGGCGTTATGAACTCCGTGTTCGACAGCTACAAGCCCTATTTCGGCGATATTCCGAGAAGAACCGAGGGGTCGCTTGTTGCATGGGAAACCGGTACTGCGGTTACCTACGGTCTGTTCAATGCTCAAGAGCGTGGTACTTTGTTTATTGACGCGGGAACCGAGGTCTACGAGGGAATGATAGTCGGCGTTTCTCCGAAAGCAGGAGATATTGTAGTCAACGTTTGCAAGAAGAAGCACCTCACCAACACCCGTGCAAGTGGTTCCGATGACGCATTGAAGCTTATTCCCTACAGAAGAATGACACTTGAGGAAAGCCTTGAGTTCATTCAGGACGATGAGCTTGTAGAGGTTACTCCCAAGAGTATCAGAATAAGAAAGGTAATTCTCGAGCGTGACCTGCGACTGAAAGCAGAAGCAAAACTCAAGAAGTAATTATAATTATGTGGAGTGATACCATTATGGATATTCTGAAAATAAGAGATAATCCCGAATATGCTGAAAGAGCAGTACAATGGTTCCACTCCAAATGGCATATTCCGCTTTCGGCATACGAGGAAAGTATTTCGGACTGCCTGAAAAATGAAAAGAGCGTTCCTCAGTGGTATATCGCCGTTCAGGACGGTGAAATAGTCGGCGGACTTGGCGTTATAGAAAACGACTTCCACGAGAGAAAAGACCTTGCCCCCAATGTGTGTGCGGTTTATGTCGAAAAGCCTCATCGCTGCGAAGGCATAGCAGGCAAGCTGCTGAATTATGTTTGTGAGGATATGAAGTCCTTTGGGATTGACACTCTCTATCTTCTTACCGACCACACTTCATTCTATGAGAGATATGGTTGGGAATACCTTTGCATGGTTAAGGAAGAGGGCAAAGACGATGAATATGCAAGGGTATATATTCATCGTCAATAAGGAACTTTAGTAGGGGGAAATTATGTCCGAAAAATCAAAAGCAAGGCTGGAAAATCTGAAAAAGTCCTTTGCTGCGGGATTTGTCCTGGGAATAGGCTGCATAGTGAAGCTATCATGCACGAATGACATTGTGGGAGCAGCTCTTTTTGCGACCGGTTTATTTGCGATTTGTTCCTTTGGAATGAATCTTTTTACCGGAAAAATCGGATATATCATCGAGAACAAAAATGTCCCAAACTGCCTTATTGTCTGGGGTGGAAATTTTCTGGGAATGATTTTTACCTGCGGACTTGTGCGAATTGCAAAGCCTGCCCTCCACGAAAAGGCAGCAGCGATAATGTCAGCTAAGCTTGAACAGAGTTTCCTGACAACAGCAATTCTGGCATTCTTTTGCGGAGTACTGATGTATGCAGCGGTAGATAATTTCAAACGGCACAGTGAGGGAGCAATGAAGGTTACAGGTATTTTCCTGTGTGTAATGACCTTTATACTGTGTGGCTTTGAACACAGTATTGCAAATATGGGATATGCTGTACTGGGAATTTCAAGTGTTTCGGAAGTTCTGCCGTATCTTGGGTACTTGCTGATTTGCAGCGTGTTTAATGGACTTGGCGGAATTGCACTCTGGAAGCTTGTAAGAACGAAGTAAGGTTAGATTATGACAGAAATCACCATTCAAAAAAATGACGCCGGTCAGCGTGCTGACCGCTTCCTTTCCAAAACCTATCCCAACTTAAAATCATCGCTCATAAATAAGCTGATGCGAAAAAAGCGGATTAAACTAAATGGTGCAAAGACGGAACCGAACACTATTCTGAAGGAAGGTGACGTGTTCCGTTTTTATTTAAGTGAAGAATTGCTGCAAAAGGAAATTCGTGAAGATTTCAGAGAAGCACCCGCAGATATATCGGTTGTTTATGAGGACGAAAATATACTGCTTATAGACAAGCCGTGCGGACTGGTAGTGCATGAGGATAACGACAAGTCCTCGGATACGCTGATTAATCGCGTATTGAATTATCTTACACAGAAAGGTGAATATTCTCCCGAAAAGGAGAACAGCTTTACGCCTGCACTGGTTAATCGCATCGACCGCAATACAAGCGGCATAGTAATCGCCGCCAAAAATGCAGAATCTTTGCGTATTCTCAGCCAAAAAGTCCATGACCGTGAACTGGAAAAACTCTATCTCTGTGCGGTATTTGGAGAACCAAAACCGAAGTCGGCTACGCTTACGGCATACCTGAAAAAACTTGCCAACGAGAATCGCGTGATTATATCCGATACACCGAAATCGGATTTTCTGACGATAAAGACAAAATACCGCGTCCTGAAAAGCAGGGAAGACCTCTCGCTTGTTGAAGTTGACCTCCTCACCGGCCGCACTCATCAGATAAGAGCACACTTCGCACATATCGGACATCCGCTCCTTGGAGATGGTAAATACGGCACCTCTGATACAAATGCTAAAAACAAAAAGTATGGTGCTAAGGCTCAAGCCCTATGTTCCTACAAGCTTACGTTCAAGTTTACAACTGACGCCGGTATTTTGAACTATCTGAATAACAGGGAATTTGAGATTAATAGTCCCGACAACCTTTGGTTTGTTAAATTGCTTCAGGACTAAATATTGTATATCAAAATTATATTACCCCATATATAATACGATATAGCGAAATGGAATTTGTTAAAATTGCACAAATTCAACTTCCGATAATTTACATCTTTTTTTGTTAAAAAAACTACAAAAGCCCTTGATTATATTAGGGAAATTTAGTATAATATTAGATGAAAGATGTTTTGCGGGTTTACCGTAAAATAATTTAACTTTAGGAGGATATTCCAATGGCTAATGTAAAAGTTGCAATTAACGGTTTCGGACGTATCGGACGCCTTGCGTTCAGACAGATGTTTGGTGCTGAGGGCTACGATGTAGTAGCTATCAACGACCTGACCAAGCCCTCTATGCTTGCAAATCTTCTGAAGTATGATACTGCTCAGAAGGGTTACTGCGGTGTAATCGGTGAGAACCTTCACACTGTATCCGCTGATGACGAGGCTAATACAATTACTGTTGACGGCAAGACTCTTAAAATTTATGCTGAGAAGGACGCTAAGGATCTTCCTTGGGGCGAAATCGGCGTAGACGTTGTTCTCGAGTGTACCGGTTTCTACTGCTCTAAGGAGAAGAGCCAGGCTCACATCGACGCTGGTGCTAAGAAGGTTGTAATCTCTGCTCCTGCAGGTAACGACCTCAAGACCATCGTATTCTCTGTAAATGAGAACACTCTTACAAAGGATGACACAATCATCTCTGCTGCTTCCTGCACCACTAACTGCCTTGCTCCTATGGCAAAGGCTCTTAACGGTTACGCAGCTATCCAGTCCGGTATCATGAGCACTATTCACGCTTATACCGGTGACCAGATGATCCTCGACGGTCCTCACAGAAAGGGCGACCTCAGAAGAGCAAGAG
>JBJESA010000064.1:0-16114 GCA_051882535.1 Oscillospiraceae bacterium | reverse complement strand
GCTTATTATAGCGGTAGTCGGCGGCACTCTGATTGAAAAACTGCACCTTGAAAATCAAGTTGAGGAGTTTATACGAAACGGAAAAGCTATTGACATTCCGCAGGAAGAACTCCACTTCAAAGACCGTTTGAAATATGCGTGGGAACAGGTTTGTGGCACGGCGAAAAAGGTGTTCCCATATGTGATTATCGGCGTTGGTATCGGTGCTGTTATTCACAACTGGATACCGCAGGATTTTATTATAAGCACTCTTGGCGAGAATAACCCATTCGGCGTTATTCTCGCGACAATCGCGGGTGTTCCGATGTATGCTGATATATTCGGCACGATTCCGATTGCGGAGGCTCTGCTCGCAAAAGGTGCATTGCTTGGCGTTGTACTTTCGTTTATGATGGCGGTTACAACGCTTTCTCTGCCGTCGATGATTATGCTGCGTAAGGCGGTAAAGCCGAAGCTGCTTGGTATTTTTGTCGCAATTTGCACGATTGGAATAATTGTTGTCGGGTATGCGTTCAACGCATTGCAATATATCTTAATCTAACAGGAGGAAATTAAAATGGCATTATTTAATTTTGGAAAGAAGAATGAAGAAAAGGCTTGTTCTTGCAAGTGCGATTGTTCAGCGGAAGATATAGCTGAAATGGATATTAACAGCTGCTGCGGGACTTCTGTAAACGGAATTTGCTGTATTAAGGTGCTGGGTGCAGGCTGCAAGTCCTGCCACGAGCAGTATGAAAACGCGAAGAAAGCTGTTGCCGAGATGGGGCTATCCGTTGAAGTGGAGTATATTACCGATATGGAAAAGGTGATGTCCTACGGCGTTATGAGTATGCCGGCAATTGTAGTCAACGAAAAAGTCGTATCTATGGGAAAGGTGCTGAAAACTGCCGACGTGGTAAAACTGCTTACTAAGGCGGTGGAGTAATATGAAAAAGGTTGCTTTTATCTGCGTACACAATTCCTGTCGAAGTCAGATTGCGGAAGCTCTCGGAAAGTGTCTTGCGGGTGATGTTTTTGAAAGCTACTCCGCGGGTACGGAAACAAAACCACAAATTAATCAAGACGCAGTAAGGCTTATGAAACAGCTCTACAGGATTGATATGGAACAAACGCAGTTCAGCAAGACTTTTGATAAGATTCCCTCTCCCGATATCGCAATTTCGATGGGCTGTGATGTCAGCTGTCCTTATATCGGCAGAGAGTTTGATGATAATTGGGGCTTGCCCGACCCGACAGGAGAAAGCGATGATGTTTTTATCAGCGTAATAAAAACTATAGAAGAAAAGATAAAAGCACTTGCACTTCTTCTGCGATAGACAGCAAAAGCCGTACTCGGAGGAATCCGAGTACGGCTGTGTTTTTAATAAATTAATAGTAAAGCTGTCTTTTAATCTTCTTCGAGGTGGTCTTTTCAAACTCTGTATCGCGTACAACGAGATTGCGGATAGTCTTGGACGAGTTTACAGTGAGATTGATTGCGTCAATGTCCTTCTGTAGCTGTGCCTTGATATCGGTGATTCCAGCTTCTGCGGCGAAGTCGCTGTTCGGGAAGATTTCTGCGGTGATAACACCTTCCTTTGCGTATACCAGCACTTCCTTTACAAGGCGATTGTCTGCAAACTTGTTTTCAAGTTCCTCGGGGGAAACGTTCTCGCCGTTGTCGAGGATAATCAGGTTCTTTTTGCGGCCTGTTATGTACAGCCAGCCGTTCTCCTCGTAGCCAAGGTCACCCGTGCGGAGCCAGCCGTCCTCGGTAAGAGTTTCGGCAGTTGCTTCGGGATTCTTGTAGTAGCCTTTCATAACGGACTTGCTCTTCGCCTGAATTTCTCCGTCAACAATACGCACCTGACAGCCGCCTACAACGCGTCCAACTGACTTGGGGTCGCACTCGATGTCCTCTCGTGCGGTACTGATTCTAGGAGAACACTCGGTCATGCCGTAGCCCTGTGCCACCTTGACACCGAGCTTCTCGAAAGCCTCGGTGATAGTGGGGGAGAGGTACGCACCACCACTGAAAATCGCGATAAGGTTTCCGCCGAGTGCCTGTTTTGCTACCATTGCGGGGGGAACGTTAGGATTTGCCTTGCAGGCACCTTGGATATTCTGGAGAATAACTCCGATAATCATGGGGACAAGCAGGATTCTGTGTGGCTTGAACAGTGCGATATTCTTAGCAAGGTGCATAAGATTATCGTTGATTGCGAGGGTAGCACCATAACGCATACTCAGCAGAATGTCGCAGCCCATGCAGTAAACGTGATGAATAGGGAGAACGGTGAGCATTACCTGACCGGGAACGCATTCGTTATCTTCACAGAATGTATTGTCGAGCAGACACTCGTGTGCGAGCATAACGCCCTTGCTCTTGCCGGTAGTGCCGGAAGTGTATACGATAGCCGCAAGGTCATCGGGCTTGATGTCTGCGGTGGGAGCCTTTCCTGCGTATTCTGCGAGGATTTTGTCAAGAGAATGAACGCTGCTGTCAGCAGGCTCTCCGTCAATCTGGATAATGTCCGTAACCTGCGGGCAGAACTTTCTGATTGCAGGTACTATCGCCGCGAAACGGCTGTCGTACATAAACACAGTGACATCTGCTCTGTTGATGCAGTCGCACATATCGTCAACGGACAGCTGTGCGTCAAGAGGAACAATCGTGTTTCCCGAAACCTGTGTTCCGAAGAAGCCGGTGAGGTAGGGAGCGGAGGTTGTGCCGGTTATGGCGATGTGAATCTTCTTATCGGAGATTCTCTCCTTGATAAACGCACCGAGTGCGTCACATCTCTTGCGGAATTCGGAGAATGTGACATCTACGATTTCTTTTTTCTCTGCATAGCGGAGGTAGGGTATAGTACCGAACTCGGAGTCGGCATTATAAAGCAAGTCGCGAAGAGTTTTGGTGTTTTCCTGTGTCATAAAATCCTCCAATCAAATCAGCCCTGGAGCTTTTCGAAATAAGCCATAGCGTCAGCCACGGTGCGAAGCTTGATTACTTCCTGTTCGTCAACGGTGATGTCAAATTCGTCCTCAACCTCGCCGAGCATAGACATGAACATATAGGAGTTGAAGCCGAGGTCTTCGATGAAGCGGCTCTCCTCGGTGATAGAAGCGGGGTCTACATCAACGTAGTTTACGATAAGTTCTTTGATTTTCTCAAACATAGCAGTTCTCCTTTTTGCAGATTAAACGAATTTCAAAATGGTTTCCAGCGGCTTGTCGTAGTTCTCCATACCTCTGAATATAATGCGGCAGATGTAGTAGTAGAGAACGTCAAGTTCCTGTTTTGTTACAACGCCGCCCTGATGCTCGAAATAGAAGTCAAAACCGTTGTCATTCGGACGGTGCATAACCGTAAGGTAAATAGGCTGTGCGGCAACGCCGTTGGAATACCAGAACGACTGGTATTTTGCAGGGAGATTTCTCTTTTCCTCGGGAGAAGCGGACATAGGCTGGTAGGTCAGTGCGATACTCTCGTAGGTTTCGCCCGGTTTGAGATTCAGCATTTTAGAACGCATCATTGTGAGCATTACGGGGTCGATATTCGCATGACGGAAGATGGTATTCTGAGTTACCTGAATCTTGCGAAGTCCGTCGAGGAATGTTTCGGTAGGCTCGATAATAGTGCGGAAGGGGAAGTAGTGGATTCGTGTTCCGCCCGAATAGGTTTCCAGACGTGTTCCGCGTCTTGCTACAGTGGTCTTGATGGAGATATCCTTCTCGTTGTCGTTGAAGATGGAAAGCACAGTACGCAGTCCCATCAGCAGCATACATACGATAGGAACGTTGTGTTCTGCACAGAACTTCATAATCTGGTTGGAAGGTTCTTCCTCAAGATGATAAACGGAAATCTGTGCGTTGCAGGTGTCCGCAACGATGCAAGCGGAGCGTTTGTCAGGGTTTCCGCTGTCCAGACGAGCACGGATAAGTCTGCCCTGACCTGCAAAGTCGGTATACATAGGCTCGGGCTGCTGGAAGAATTCTGTCCAGAACTTTTTATCACGCTCGTATGCCTTGCTTCCCTCGTATTCGAGGTCTTTCTTGATACATTCAATGTATGAAGCCATAGGCTCGGGGTAAGAAGCCGCTTCGGGGTATACTTTGGAACAGTAAATTACGAGAACATCACGCAGGAACAAAAACAGTGCACTGCTGTCCATAGTCATGTGATGTACATTCATATAAATGCCGTTGTAACCGCCGGGCATACGAACCATCGTAATGCGGTTAAGCTGATGATCCCACATATCAAAGGGATATTTGGTAAATTCGGTGAAGCGTTTGTGAACATCGTCTTCGTTCCAGCTGCGGTAGTCATGAAGCTCAAAGTCCTGCTCCTCGAAGGGGACTACATACTGCCACATAGTTCCGTCTTCATCTTTGTGGAAACGCAGACGGGTACATTCGTGGCGTTTTCTCGCTTCGTTGATTGCCCACTTGAGAATCTCAAAGTCGGTGTCAAACTGAACGTATAGTCCGGTACCGATGTTGAGTACCTCGGGACGGTTGATTGCTCTTACCGTGTAGAAGTGCATCTTCTGTGCGGGAAGAAGGGGGTAACACTCGCGTTTTACTCCATCAATCTCAATAACCTTCATATAATACCTCCATTTTTTTCTGACATCTAAAATCGCCTGTGGCTTTAGTGTCAAATTTATTTCACATACTTGGGAAGGAAGTCCTTTAGTTCCTTCATAAACAGCTCGTTATCTTCAAAGAATGCCGCAGCATGACTTGCTCCGTGTACCCAGAAAAGGTGTTTGGGAGCGACGCACGCATCGTAATTCTCCTGAGTCATCCAGGTGGGTACAAAGGTGTCCTCATCGCCGCAGACAAACAAAGTCGGCGTTTTGGAAACCCTTACGGCTTCGAGGGTTGTGTACTCGTTGTAGCCGTAGCCTGCGAGTTTTTTGCTCATAGCACTGGTGATTGACATAAGCGGCTCCTTGGGGATATGGTAATCACGCTTCAGAATGTGCGAGAATACCGCCTCGGGGGAAGTAAATCCGCAGTCTGCAACGACAGCCTTGACATTCTCGGGGAGATTGGGAAATCCCGTGGTCATCAGCACGGTGGAACCGCCCATGGAGTCGCCGTGAAGAACAATCTGTACGTCCTTGCCCATACGCTGGATTCCGTATTTAATCCACTCAAGTGCGTCAAAGCGGTCGAGAATTCCGAAGCCTATGTATTTGCCCTCGCTCTTTCCGTGAGCACGATTGTCCACGATAAGTGCGGAATATCCCATCTCATAGTATGCCTTTGCGTATGCGGGGCATTCGTTAAAGCCCTTGCTGGTGTAGCCGTGGAAACAGATTACCAGTTTATCGGAGCCGGGATTGTCAAAGAAATAGCCGTGAAGTCTCAAACCGTCGCGGGAAGTGATATCAACTTCCTCGAATCCTACACGGTCAGCCCACTCGCGGGCTTCGTCCATCATACCCTTGTAGCCATCGAACTTTTTGGCGTCGCCCATTTCCGATTTGTCAACCATAGGTTTATCCTTGCGGAGTATAGTCAGTCGGAAGAAATACGTAGCAAGTGCCGCTTCTCCGATTGCTGCCGCACCGAGTATTCCAAGTCCCAAATTCAACAGTTTCAAAATAATACCTTCTTTCTTGATGAAACACCTAGCAATGCTTTGTATCATCGGCATTTTTCGAGGTGTAATCCGTCAATCTGACTTCTTACTCAGATTGTGCATTTATATTATACCACAAAATGAGTCTTTTGTCTAGTACTATTTATAAAATTACTCACCTGTGAAACTGCTCTGCGATTGACAAAAACGCACATTTGTGGTATAATTATATCGGCAAATTCAGTGTCTAATATTCAGGAGGAGATGCTTTTGTGAATATCAAGATAGTACGGATAAATAACCCCGAGGACTTCTCCCGATATGAACATCTTCTTCCGCAAATCTCCTCCGAACGTCAGGAGCGAATCGCCCGAATGAAGTTCCCGCGAAAAAAGACGATTTCTCTCGTAACGGAGCTTTTAATGAGGAGCGAAATTTCGCGTGAGCTTGGAATCGACCGTGCCGGAATTGAGTTTGCATACGGCGAACAGGGAAAACCGTTCGTTAAGGGGGCGGAATACTTTTTCTCGGTGTCGCATTCGGGAGATTACATTGCGTTCGCGGGGGGAGCGGCTTCACCGGTGGGGGTGGATATTCAAACCGTCGAGCGTGCGGATTATCGCTTAGCGGAACGATTCTACACAGCGGAAGAATATGCTGAAATCTGCGAATCTGCTTTCCCCGAGCGGGAGTTTTTCCGCGTATGGACGCTAAAAGAAGCGTATGTCAAAATGCTTGGCACCGGTATGGCAACACCGTTTAACTCTTTCAGCGTTCTGTCTGAGGATTTCGCGGGAATTTCCTACTCGCAGAATTTCGGCGATTTTCTGCTGTCAGTGTGCAGCAAGGAATTAGGTAAAATTTCTATAAATTTCCATAAAAGCACTGGTTTGGCAGAATAATCAAATTATATTGTTGAAATTTGGTGGAAATACTCTTGACAATCAGTTGAAAAAAATGTATAATGTTTTCAAGAGTACATACTCCGAATGGTAATGTACAACAAAAATTATTTGTTTTTGATTTTTTTGTTGTGCAACATTCCAAAAACTAAGATTCGAGGTACTATTATGGTCTACTTATCAGAATTCGTGGGAAGTCTTATCTTTTTGCTTGGTGGCTACGCTTATATGTGTAACATCAACTTGAAGAAAACTCTCGTCAGCAAGCTGAACTACATTGAGCTCGCGGTTGCGTGGAGCCTTGCGGTGGGCTTCGGTCTTACGGTGGCTGTTATTATGGGCGGTCCTGCGGCATTGAACCCCGGCGTTGTATTTGGTAACTGGATTCAGAAGCTTATCACTCCCGACGGCGGTTTTGCTCTCGGTTATGGTGCGATGCTTATTCTGATGGAATTCCTGGCTGCCGGTGCGGCTGAGATTATCTGTCTGGTGTTCTTCTGGGATAGCTTTAAGGCTTCTCCCGATGCTCCTAAGCGTGGAATCTTCTCCGCTTACCCTGTTGAAAAGAATATCCCGCTGAACTTCGTACAGGAAGTGTTGGCTACATTCGGGTTCTTGTTCCTCGTTCTGGAAACCATCAAGGCATCCAACGGAAATGCGATTGTTATCGGTATCGTAGGATTTGCTGCTGTACTGTTGCTCTCTCTTACCCTCAACTCCACCGGATTTAGTATGAACGGTATGCGTTCGTTCTTCAGCAGCATCTGGTTTGCTATTCTTCCGTTCCCGAATAAGAACGGTGAGAAGGTTGACTGGACTTACCAGATTGTTGTAAACCTGGTTGGCAGCTCCATCGGTGGTATTTTGGCAGTATTGGCAGTAAATGCACTTTGAGGTGGTTAATATGATAAAAATTCAAGATTTCTGTGATATGACGAAGTTCGAGCAGATTATGAACAACTGGGCTAAGAGTACAGGTCTTGCGACAGTTGCCGTAGGTGCTGACGGAAAGTACATAAGCGGCTGCTACAACTTCACCGAGTTCTGTATTGACCTTACTCGTGGAAGCGAGGAAGGCTGCCGCCGCTGCGAGAAGTGCGACAGAGAGGGCAAGGGCGTTTACAATTGTCATGCGGGACTTGTAGATTTCGGAATGCCGATTACTTTGAATGACGGCACAGTTTTAGGAAGTGTAATCGGGGGACAGGTCCTCCCCGAAGAGCCCGATGAAGAGAAGTTCCGCCGCACAGCTGTGGAGCTTAAGATTGACCCCGATAAGTATATTGATGCACTTCACCGTGTAAACGTGAAAACCCGCAAGCAGATTGAAGCTTCGGCGAAGCTGCTGGGCGATGTAATTAATATGTTTGTTCGTTCGAGCTATGCAGAAGCGGTAAATAACAAGATTGTAGATTCTTTGCTTACCGGAATTAATGAGGCGGCAAATGAAATCAATATTGCTAATGAGGCAAACCGCAAGCTGGCAAAGGTAAGTATGAATCAGAAAATGCTGGGCATCAACGCTTCTATCGAAGCGGCACACGCGGGTGCAGCAGGCAAGGGATTCGCGATTGTAGCGGGCGAGGTTCAGAAGCTTGCAACAACAATGGAGCGTTCTAGCCACGAGATTACAAACAGTCTTAGCAATCTCACTGAGATTATAACGGCTTTGGATAGTACCAAGAGATAAGAAGTTATGAAAAACGAACGCTGCTCGCGTATCCGCGTGCAGCGTTTTCGTCAACTTCAAGATTTGGAAAGGCGGCGTAGAGTTGAAGCCGATTGCGGTAATTTTGATTATAAGTTTGGCTGCGTCTGTTGCAGTATGTTCTGTGTTCAGGATTTTCTGGTATATATTACCGTTTTTTCTGGGATTTGCGGTAGGATTAGCGTTGCTGTTCTGGCTGGTGCTGTGGATTTTCTCGATTTTTGTTCCGAATAAAACCTATTCCGAGCCTTCCAAGCTATATCAGTGGCTTCTGAATCTTGCGTATGCATACGTATGTGAGGGGGCTAGGGTTAAAATTCACACAAGCGGTTTTGAGAAGCTGCCGGAAGGTACGTTTGTACTGGTGTCGAATCATGCGTCAAATCTTGATAATATGGTGCAGTGCGTGGCTTTGGGAAAGCGTCCAATCGCATTTATCGCAAAGGAAGAGCTGTTCAAAATTCCGATTGTAAGGGGAATGATTACCCGCTGTTGTTATATTTCCATTGACAGAAAGACTTCCAAGCGTGGAAAGCCTGCTATCGAAACTGCTGAGGATTACCTTAAGCGGGGAGTTTGTTCGATTGGTGTTTATCCCGAAGGTCACCGCAACAAGGGCGGGGCGTTGGGAAAATTCCATGCGGGAAGTTTCAAGGTAGCGGTGAATACCGGAACGCCGATTGTCGTTGCCGCACTTGTTGGCACTGCGGATGTTAAGAAGCATTTTCCGTTCAGAAGAACACACGTTTATTTCGATATAATTGATGTTGTAAACCCTGTGGGAAGAAAGTCCACCGAGCTTGCATCGGATATCCAGAATATGATATCAGATCATATTGATGGGTACAAGGGGGAAAGTAAATGACTATCGTTTTGTACAACCCGCTTTCGGGCAATGGAACGGGCAGGGCAAATGCCGAAAAGCTGAACAGCATTATTTCAGATTCGATTGAGTTTCGGGATATTCGAGGTGTGGATTTCAAGGAATTTTTCGAGGTTACTCCCGCCGATACAAAGGTGATTATCTGCGGCGGAGATGGGACAATAAACCGTTTCGTTAATTCTTACGAGGGCGAGTTCCCGTATGAGCGTGAGGTCTACTATTATCCCGCCGGTTTGGGTAATGACTTTGTAACTGATATCGGAGATAATGGTGTTATCCTGCTGAATCCATATATTGAGCAACTTCCTGTAGTATGCGTTAATGGTAAAGAGTACAAGGTGCTGAACGGTGTGGGTTTTGGTATTGATGGATACTGCTGTGAGGAGGGCGACAGGCTTCACGCAATTTCCAAGAAAAAGGTAAACTACACGTCTATAGCTATAAAAGGGTTGTTATTCAAGTATAAACCGGTTAATGCAGTTGTAAATGTTGATGGGCAAGAATACACTTTCAGGAAGGTATGGCTTGCTCCTACCATGAATGGGCGGTACTACGGCGGGGGAATGTGTATTGCCCCCAATCAGGACAGACTAAATGCCGAGCGTACCGTTTCCTGCGTGGTGATGCACGGCTCAGGCAAACTTAAAACTTTGATGGTGTTCCCCTCTATTTTTAAAGGAGAGCATATTCGGCATACCGATATCGTTAAGGTGCTGACCGGACACGAAATAGAGGTGACATTCGACCGCCCGACCGCACTCCAGATTGACGGGGAAACAATCAGTGGTGTTACGCATTATTCGATAAAAAATAAAGTTTTACAAAACTAATTCCCAATTGTGCTTTTACCTCTTGACATATTAGTTTTTTTATGGTACAATATTGTTAATAATTTCACCAAGTTTTTGGACTACTTGTTGAAGGGAGATTTGTTGTGGAGTTTGTGTCAAATCCTGTGGTGCAGATGACATTAGGCAAAATATCCGAGGCATTTAAGTCCTCACCGAAGAATTTTCACGAATTTGAGCAGTTTGTGCGTTCTTCAACTCTGGATTTTTTAGGTACATACGCAGTCCAGAAGCTGGAATACACTCTGGTACCTTCTCCGGAGATGAGATTCCTTGAGAACATACCAAACAAAACAATCATATTCGGGGACGATGATTGGAAAAATTCCGAAAAGGTGAATTTCATCTATCCCATAATGGACGGAGAGGTTCACTTTGAGATTTTTCTCGAAAAAAAACTTCCCGATGATGAAATGTATACCTTGGAGCTGATTATTCGACAGCTTTTCTATGTTTTGCAGGCAATGGTGATGGACTTGTCTTTCCGCAGTCTGGTAGTAAATGACTATAGTATGGGAATCGCCAACCTCCAGGGATTTATGGGATTTGCCGGAAAGCTCATTGCACAGGGGAGAATAGGTGAATACTCAGGCCTGTTCTTCAACATTCACAATTTCAAGTCGGTTCACAAGGAACTTAATTATGTCGAAGGCAATGATGTACTTGCAAACTACTGCCGGATTGTCGGAAAAGCGGTATCGAAGAATGAGATAGTTGCAAGACTTGGCGGTGATAACTTTGTAGCACTTATTCTCCACGAAAACAGAGATTACTTCATGGATTTAATCCAGAATATGGTTGTGTCCTACAAGAGGAGAAATGGGACTGTTTTCACGTTTAACTTCGGAGCAACGGCGGGAGTATCTGTTCTCGATGAAATTCACAATCCCGGCGAGATAATGATGCAGATTTCTTCGGCTTATCAGTACACCCGCGAAAACAGAATGCAGTTTGCTTACTATGACCCGCGTCTTGCAAAGGAGATAATCGACCGGAAGAATGTGCTTTCAAATTTCCACAAGGCATTAAATAATGGTGAGTTTTTTGCGGTGTACCAGCCAAAGGTTGATGTGAAGTCGCGTAAGCTGATTGGTGCGGAGGCACTTGTTCGTTGGAGAACCGAGTCGGGCTGTTCTATGCCGGGCAACTTTATTTCCATTCTGGAGGCAGATGGTTGTATCACTGCATTGGATTTCTTTATGCTTGAGCAGGTGTGCACACTTCTCTCAAAGCTGATTCGGGAGGGAGTGGAGCCTGTTAAGGTGTCCGTGAACTTCTCCAAGCGTCATCTCACCAACAACAAGCTGGTCGAGGAGATTGTCGAGGTAATCGACCGATATGAGATTCCTCATGAATATGTCGAAGTGGAGCTTACAGAGGGTGAAGATTTCCGCAACAATACCATTATGGAGGCGGTAGTTGACAATCTAAGCGATATGGGTATCAAGACTTCGATTGACGACTTTGGAACCGGTTACTCGTCGCTGGGACTGCTGAAAACGCTGTCTATTGACGTTCTCAAGATTGACAAGAGTTTTATTCCGGTTCCTCCTTTTGATGAGAATGACAAGTCCTACCTGATGCTGCAGGGTGTTGTAAGTCTTGCAAAGAGTTTGGGACTGTCTATCGTTGCAGAGGGTGTGGAAACACCGGAGCAGCTGGAGCTTATTGAAAATATGGGCTGTGATATTGTTCAGGGCTACATATTTGATAAGCCACTCTCCGAGAGTGACTTTATCGACAGAATTAAGCGGAAAGTATATCCTACCGATAACTGACTTTTGGGACAGAGTTGAATTTTGAGGGGTTTCGATGATTAAAAGTGTTTTCGGACTTGGACGAAACAGCGACGCAAGACAATGCGTTCTGGAGGCTGTTAGGGACATTAAGTCGCCAAAACTGATTTTTTTCTTTTCGGGTGAGGAACATTTCTCCGAATACTCGGATATTTTGCACGAGCTGTACCCCGATACAGTTTGTATTGGCTGCTCGGCATACAAGATTTGGAATACGCTGGAAGTGGCGAATGACGCACTCAATGTTATGGCAATTGAGGACGGAATCACTTGTGCCGCCGGCGTAATCGAGAAAGCGGATAATTACGCTCTTGGCTATGCCGATAATGTGAGAGATGCCTGCGATAAAATAGGCGTTTCTGATAGTACGGTATGCGTAGAGTTTACAGTACCTCGCAAGTTTGCCGAGGAGTATTCCATAATGACGCTGAACAGCGTTCTTCTGAATAAGGGGATTCCCGTAATAGGCTGCACTGCGGCGTGTATCCACGAGGATACCGGCACAAGTGCGGACGGCTTGGTTTCTCTAAACGGTGAGATTTACAGGGACGGCTGCGTGTTTGTACTTATTCACAATGTGGACGGTAAAATTGTTCTTCACTCTGAGAATATCTACGAGCCGCTCACAGACAAGGAGTTCACAGTAACTAAGGCGAATGACCTTACCAGAACGATAATGCGTTTAGATAACCGTGCTGCGTCAGATGTTTATGCTGAGGAATTGTGTGTGCCTCGGGAGGAGATAGCCACCCATTTCTTCCACTATCCGATGGGACAGCAGCTTGCGGACAAGAGCTTCATTACAGCGATAAGCGGTGAAGGCTCTAACGGAAGTCTGAAATTCCACGCCCGTGTTCACGAAGGGGCAAAAATGATGGTAATGGCAGAGGGCGACTACAAGGCTATCACCCGCAGAACCATTATGGAGCTTAAACGCAAGATCGAAAATCCTTCGCTTGTACTGATGTTCCATTGTGTGGCAAGGACGATTTTGTTTGAAGAGAACGGCTATATCAACGAGTATCAAAAACTGCTTGCAAAGTCGTTCCCCAACTTTATCGGTATTTCCTGTCTTGGTGAACAGATGGGAACTAAGAATTTTAACCATACCAATCTATTAGCGATATTTGAATAATAAAGACCGCCTGTTGTTATACTGCAACAGGCGGACTCTTATATTTTCATTAAGGTGCTCATCACGCATACTCCGGCTGCCCCCGATTCAAGTGCGAGTGACATATTTTCGGGGGTGATGCCGCCTATCGCGTAGACGGGGATATTCACGCTGCCGCACACTTCCCGCAGAAAGTCCAACCCACGCGGTGGAACTCCTTTCTTGCAGTCTGTGGCGAATATGTGTCCCGCTACGATATACGATGCACCGATTTTTTCTGCTGCCTTAGCTTCTTCAACAGCGTGGATGGAGCAGCCGACTGTCCCGAATTCTTCCACAATCTCCCGCGTCATCTTGTGGAGGGGAAGATGAAGATTGCATATTCCAAGCGTCCTTGCCGCTTCGGGGAAATTGTGAATGTAGAGCGTTGCATCGTTCTTCACGCAAATTTCGCGAATACGCTCGGCAAGGGCGGTGTATTTTTCTTCCGTGAGGTCTTTCTCACGCAGGATAATGCGTTTTATACCCGCCTTGCACACACGTTCGACTTGTTTTTCTAGGTTGTCGCAAAGGGCTCGGTTGGTTATGCAGATAATCTTTTCGGGATTCGGGAAATTCATATTACTCATTCGCAATCTCACTTGACATAGATATAGTCGTTCATTACGGGCTGCAGACCGCGTCCGCGAATAGCGGCACATACTTCGTCAAGTGTTCTGTCATCGCTTATTTCGAACTGGTTGTCGCCCTTGGATTCTTCCTCTGTGTGTGAGCCAATTCCCGTGCTTACTCCAGCTGAAATTTTCGTAGCACACATTCCGATTACATTATCGCGGAATCCCGCCCGCTCTCTTGTCGATATAGTAAGTCCCGCAAACGGCATAAATATGCGGAATGCACACATTACTTGGAGCAGCTGACGCTCGTGAACGTCTTTGGGGTTAATCTTATCATTGTTGATAATCGGGCGAAGCCGCGGGCAAGAGAACGAGATTTCTGCGTGTGGATATTTACGCTGAATAAGATATGCGTGAACTCCCGCCGCAAAAGCGTCCTTTCTGAAATCAGACAGTCCCAGCAGAGCCGCAAATGCTACTCCACGCATTCCACCCTTGAGAGCACGTTCCTGTGCATTCAGACGGTAGGGGAAAATACGCTTGTGACCGGCAAGGTGTAGTGTTTCGTACTTGTCGCTGTCGTATGTTTCCTGGAAAACGGTGACGTAGTCTGCACCATTTTCGTGAATATATTTGTATTCGTCGGTGTTCATCGGGTAAACTTCTATTCCCACGTTTTTGAAGTACTCATGGGCGATGCTGCAGGCATTGGCAATGTACTCAACATCGCTCATCTTGCGGCTTTCGCCGGTAAGGATAAGGATTTCCTCCATACCCGTCTTGGCGATAGCTTCCATCTCGCGGCGGATTCCGTCCGTATCAAGTTTTGCACGGCGAATCTTGTTGTGGCAGTTGAAGCCACAGTATACGCAGTAGTTTTCGCAGTAATTCGAGATGTAGAGCGGTGTGAACAGGTATACGCTGTTTCCGAAGTGTTTGTGCGTTTCAACAGTCGCCTTTGCCGCCATCTGCTCGAGAAACGGCTCGGCAGCGGGGGAGAGCAGTGCCGCAAAATCCTCCACCGAGGGATATTCCGCACTCAGTGCGTGCTTAACGTCCGCAGCGGTGTATTTTGTGTAGTCATAGCCGTTCATACGGCTGATAACCTGTTCTTGTATATCCGATTCGATAATCTCCATATCGGGGAGATAGGTCATGTGGTCTATTCTTTGTGTGTTTTCCATCTTGCCGCTCCCTTATTAATCGTGAAGAAATCCGGTGAGGGGGGAAGATGCGTCCGCTTTGTCAAGAACACGTCCCGTTCCCGCGAGGAACGCGGTTCTGCCCGCAATAATTGCGTGCTTGAATGCAGATGCCATCTGCACGATGTTGCCTGCAGTCGCAATAGCGGTATTTGCCATAACAGCCGCAGCACCCATCTCCATTGCCTCGCACGCCTGCGAGGGCTTGCCGATACCTGCGTCAACAATAATAGGCAGGTCGATTTCCTCAATGAGAATACGTATAAACTGCTTTGTGGAGAGTCCTTGGTTCGTTCCTATAGGAGCGGCAAGGGGCATAATCGCCGCTGCACCCGCATTCTTCATATCACGTGCCGCGTAGAGGTCGGGGTACATATACGGCATAGGGATAAAGCCGTCCTTGGCGAGCATTTCGCAAGCCTTGGCGGTTTCGTAGTTGTCTGGGAGAAGATACTTCGAGTCGCGGATAATTTCGATTTTGATAAAATCGCCTGCACCCACTTCACGCGAGAGCTTTGCGATTTTCACAGCTTCTTCGGCGGTACGTGCTCCGGAAGTGTTAGGGAGGAGCGTTACTCCCGCGGGAATATGCTCGAGAATATTTCCGTTAAAGCTGTTGACACGGCGAAGTGCCAGCGTGATAATCTCCGCACCTGCGTGCTCTACAGCCGCATTAATATGGTCGAGGTCGAATTTTCCCGAGCCAAGAATAAAGCGGGAGGTAAATTCATGTCCTCCGATAATAAGTTTGTCTTCCATTTTTGTATTTCCTTTCTTTGTTAATCAGATAGAATTAGTTCGCAGACCTTGCTTGCCTGATGTCCCGCACAAATAATCACACGTGCGGCGGTAAGTCCCTCGCCGTCTGCTACATCGGTGGAGAAATCTCCGCAGATGTATAATCGCTTGGATAATTGTCTGGTCTGAATTTCATTCGCACGCCCAAAGCCAGCCATTCCGTTTCCCGAGATGATTTTTACGGTTTTGTTAGCCGACAGAAGCGTGTTCACAAGCATTGACTTGCTTTCCGCACCGTCAAAGGCTTCACAGACTATTTCGCAGTCCGCAAAGAGTGTGGCACAGTTGCTTTCGTCCACACGCAGATTGTGCGTGGTAATCTCGCAGAACGGGTTTATCGAGCGGATAATTTCGCTTAGTGCTTCGGTTTTCGGCTTGCCAATCCGGTCGAGCGTGTAGGCTTGGCGGTTGATATTCGAGAGTTCCACCGTGTCGAAGTCCACCAGCGTGAGATGCCCTATGCCGCTTCGTGCAAGTGCCACGGCGATATTCGAGCCAAGCCCGCCAAGCCCTGCTATTCCTATGTGGGCAGGTTTCATCTTTTCGTAGATTGGAAAGCGGGAGCGTGAGTTCACCGCTTCGGCGAATTCCTTTTCCGTAATCATCAGCCGCCTCCGACAAATCCTACTATTTCAAGCTCGTCCGAGGATTTGATTGTCGTTGTTTCGTAC
>JBJESA010000063.1:0-3966 GCA_051882535.1 Oscillospiraceae bacterium | reverse complement strand
GTACAGTGTACCCACGTTCATCTTTGCCTCGCCCGATTTTACGCTGTTCAAAAAAGAAATATAACGCTCTTTATCGTTGCGAACGAACGCCTGTCTGTACTTGAACATCGCACCCGAGGGCTGCTTTGAGTAGTCGAACGAATAGTCCGACTCACGAAGTCTGTTCTCAATAATATCAATGTACTTTCTGAGTGCAGAGAGGGTTTTGCGGTACTTCGCTTCGTCCATATTGAGCAGCTTGCAGAGCTTCTTTGCGAGAAGTCTGGTGCCGTCAGAGGACGCATTCACCGAAGGCAGCCACTTCGCCAACAGCGAAACGGGCTTGCACACGTTCATAGCCGAAATATCCGCGTCAAGACGTGCCTTAATCTCCGCAGTAGCCGCACGAAATACGGGAGTATCAAGGAGAACGCACAAATCGTCATATCTGCCGTACTCGGCAATATTGTGAATATTCGCCTCTACGCTTCTGGGAGCAATCTCTGTGAGATAACGCATAGCAATTCTGAAAAATCTACGCTCACCAAGACCGCCCCTCACGTCACGTGCGAAAAAAACAATCTTCATCGTCTTTTCGGGATTATCGGCGTATGCTCTGCCAACCAAAGTGCGAATTCTGTCCTCATCTGCAGAACGCAAAGCACCCGCCGCGAAAAACAAATCCAAACACTCCGAGCCGGTAGAAGCGTATGCCTTCGCACCGTTCTCGGTATAGGTTTCATTTGAGTGGTTAAGTAATGAATTCAAAAACGACATAGTAAAAACCTCCTTACAAGGCTGCATTTTTTGCACCGATAAATCGGGGCAGGATTTGAACCTGCTTAAACCAACCATTATTTGCTGTTGCAGCCTTTAATTTCACACGGCTCCGAATAATAAATATTCGTGCTTGGCAAGCCAAGCGAGCATTTTCCCGTAAAATGTGTTTTCTATTGCTGATTGAGCCGTTAGTTTAACTTACAAGGCACATTTAACACTTGACAGGTATTCTTATTGCTGTTTGTGCCTTTAATCTGACACGGTACATTTTTTGCTGCTCTACCGGCGTGTCGCTGGACCCAATTCGTACCGGGGCTAGCGTTTTCCTATTTCCCGCTCGATAGCGAAAAATACTTTTGTCAACACACTATACTGAGCTACGGATTTCTCCGAGGGGATTCGAACCCCTGACACGCACGACCAAATTATTTGCTGTCAGTACCGTTAAAACGCAGCACTTTAGCGGATTCGAGCCGCTCCATTGATACAAAATCAGATGGTCACCAATATTTGCTGTATGTGCTGCTAAAATTATCCCTTAACAACTCCCACAGTAAAGAGTCGTTTAACAGGTTCCGTTAGTTCACTCTGGTTTGCCATTACGGTATCAATGTCCTTGTAGGCGAAACGGGATTCCTCAGCAACATCAGATTTCTTCTGCTTACCGAGAATTACGTTCTGCTGCTTCAAGTCCACGATAACACTTTCCGTTGAAAACAACTCCATCGCCTTAGTACGCGAGTACAACCGTCCCGCTCCGTGAGAAGACGACATAAAGCTCTCAGGGTTTCCCTTTCCACGTACAATGTAGCTTGCCGAGCCCATCGCTCCGGGAATAATACCGAGTTCGCCCTCTCTTGCACGAATAGCACCCTTGCGGTGAACATAGACATTCTTTCCGAAGTGGTTCTCAAGTGCCGCATAGTTGTGGTGGCAGTTTATCTCGTTGGTGAACTCCGCAACAAGTCCCGTGTACTTCTCCACTAGTCTTGAGAAGATATTCTCTGCACAGAGGAGCATAGCCGCTCGGTTTTCGTAAGCGAAATCCATAGCGAGATTCATCCAATTGAGGTACTGCTGTCCTTCAGCACTGTCTATAGGCAGGAACGCAAGTCCCCATTCGGGATTTACCGCACTGTGCCAACGCTCATTAAGCTCCTTGGCAATGCTGTTGAAGTAGTTGCAGATACGGTATCCGAAGTTACGGCTGCCGGAATGGAGCATTATCGTGCAAAGTCCGTTCTCGTCCTCCTGCAGCTCGATGAAGTGGTTACCGCCGCCGAGTGTTCCTACTTGATAGTAGCCTTCCTCGATATTTTCAACAAGTTCGGTGTTATTCTCGTATTTGGATAATTGCTCCTTAGCCCTATCCAACACCTCCGAAGACTGTGCTTTGCTGTGGTGGGCAAAACCTGTGGGAATCCCCCGAAGAATATCACCAACTATAGCTTGCAAGAGTGTTCCGCTGCCTGTGATGGTATACCGAAGTACCTTTACCGGAATATTGGTCTGGACAAATGCCATTCCGCAGCCGATATCCACGCCTACCGCATTCGGCACCACGGTTCCCTCGCATGCAAGCACACCGCCAATCGGCATTCCCTTGCCTGCGTGAGTATCGGGCATTAGCGAAATCCATTTATGTACAAACGGTAGCTTGGCAAGATTTTTCGCCTGCTCAAGACACTTCTCGTCAACGCTTTCAGCTGTGCTCCAAATCTTTATAGGGAGCATTTTTTCTTCTGTTATAACGTACATCTTATCATCTCCATTTTTCTTGATGAGTTAAGTATACCATAATCTTCAATAATAATCATTTAAAAAAATCTGCGAACTTATTTTTTTAGCGTATTGACAATTTCTATTAAATAAGGTATAATTTAGACAGAATATGATTTGAGGTGATTAATTTGGCAGATTCAGTTGAAGTTTGGTTGTGGTTGTTACTTGTAATGAAGCCCTACAATACAAAGACAATTGAAATACTTGAAAAGTATAATTATGATTGTGTTGAAACTGCAAAGGCAATTCGTGACGGAAAAGTACCACAGCTATCTGAAGAAGAAAAGCGACGTGCAAAGGCCATCAGAAACGGTGATGTCCATTCTGTAATGAAACTATGCTATGACAACAATGTCCAGATTATCACCTTGGACAATGAGCTTTACCCTGAGTATCTGAAAAACATCTTCAATCCACCAATTGTCCTGTTCTGTGCAGGAAGTCTTGAAAATTTTAACAATGAATTCTCACTTTCTGTTGTAGGAATGAGGGAACCTACTACCTACGCATACGAAGCAATCGACTTCCTCGTACCCCCTCTTGTAAAACTGGGTACGGTGATAGTCAGCGGTCTCGCAAGAGGATTGGACACTGCAGCACATCTCGCCTGCCTCAACAATGGTGGAAGAACGATTGGCGTATGTGCGTGCGGTATCTTAACCGACTACCCTAAAGGCAGCGGAGCACTCAAACGCAGAATAGTTGAAAGCGGAGGCTGCATCATAAGCGAACTACTCCCGCTGGAGGGCACATCGGGTGAATATTTTAAGTTCAGGAACAGAATTGTATCCGGATTATCTCACGGAACTCTGGTTATCGAAGCCGGCGAGAGAAGCGGGTGTTTTCTCACTGCCAATCATGCCGTCGAACAAGGCAGAGAAGTATTTGTAGTACCTCCTCAACGTATAATGGATAATGCTCACAACGGAACGTCTTCCCTCATTCGCGATGGTGCAACCTCTGTTTTCAACTATCTGGATATTCTTCATGCTTTCTACAAAGACGGAGGCTTGGAAAGATATTTCAAATACGAATAAAATGAGGATTATTTCCCCTTTATTACATACGAGGTTTTCAGATGAAAATTAAAAATCCTGTCCTAAAGGGGTGCAACCCCGATCCATCAATTTGTCGCAGAGGTGACGATTATTATTGTGCGGTATCGTCATTTGAATGGTTCCCCGGAATTCCGATTTACCACTCGCGTGATTTGAAGAACTGGGAACTCCTTACCAATGCACTCACCAATGAATCACAGGTAGATTTGCGAAAACTCTCGTCAACAAAGGGAATATGGGCACCCAGCCTCACCTACTGCGAAGCAGACGATATGTTCTATCTTCTGTACGGATGCGTAAACTCCATGAATGCACGTTTCTACGACTGCAAAAATATGCTTATCACCGCCAAGAGCATTGAGGGTCC
>JBJESA010000062.1:0-3985 GCA_051882535.1 Oscillospiraceae bacterium | reverse complement strand
GGCGGAGAAAAAGTAAAGTCTGTACTGTGCGTAGCGAACATCTTCCTCTCTGAGAGTTGTATCGCCGTCAGCGTTTACACTGGAAGCAGCTACTTCAAACCAGTAGCGGGTGTGACCTGCGGGGAGTTTGAAGGGGCTGTCGTCAGGATAGGTGAACTCGTCCTTATACACCTCGTGAATTGCAATACCGCCGATACCGACTGTACCGGTGATACGGGTATCCATTCTCGAAGCCTGCGTCATTCCGCCCAAATCAGCGTCCGGAATACCCGGGTCTGCACCGGGAGCACAAGTGTAATCCACATTTGAAAGGAAGTAATTAAGTCCTTCCCACTGGTTAGCCGAAGTAGGATCCGCCGCCTTAACCTGATAGCCTAAATCTATCGTGGTTCCGTCTAAAAAGCTGAGCTTATAATCGCCTGTCTTATCGGAATCGTTGTAGTAGTCCTTATCCTTTTCAACAACAGTAAGGATTTTCTGCTGTCTTGCAAGCTCCAATGCGTAATCGTTGTTGGCAAGTCTTGCCTTAAGAGCAAGGTCGAGAATCTGTGCAATCATCGAAGCCATGATAGCAAAGACTGCAAATGCAACGATAATTTCCACCAACGTGAAGCCGCTTCTCTTTGAGTAAAATCTTTTTAACATTTTAAAGCACCTCCTTCATCATTAGTGTGCCTTAAGAGCAATCTTCCAACTCTTGTTGACTGTACCCGCAATCGGCTTGCTGTCCTCGCCCATTAACTCCTCGGGCATCTTGTCGGGGAAGCAGGCAAGGAACGAGTACGAGTCGTCGATTATGTAGTCGGATACGGTCAGACCGCCAAGGAATCTTACCATGCCGCCGCCGGAGTTTGAAGGACCTGCCTTAAACGTGAGGTAGGGGGCATATACATACCCGAAGAATCCGTTCTGAATAAATACCTGAGCCGGATCTTCAGCATTCACCGCCGCTCTGGAGGACAGACGAATATCCGCGTTCTCATCGCAGCTGACAAGGAAGATATTTACATTCGGATAGATAATCTTGCCGTCGCTTCCGGTCATTTTATCCTTCATTGTCGCATGTGACGCAAGGAATGTGTTGATTTCCGTTTTTCCGATACGGTTTTCGCACTTTGCTTCACGGTCGAATCTGTTCGGCTGGCAGTTCTCGCAGTAGGTATCAACAGAGCCGTGAACACCGCAGACGATGCTCTTCATCTTCGCACCGCAAGCCGAGCAATCCTTGGTAGTTGTAACCTTGCTGTAGGAGCAGGCATCGCCGTCGTGACAGCCACGGTGAATAAACTGTGCAAAGAACACATCATCGGTACCGGAATCGCCTTTACGCTTGTATTCGGTCAACTCCTCGATTTCCTTCTGGGTTTTTCCTTCCTTGGTACCGCCGTGGTAGATTTCCTGACCGCCGTTAAGTACAAACCAACCGTAGTGCATTACCTTGAGATGGTCGTCGTCCTGGTAGGTTACTCCCTCGGGAATATCAATAACAACCGAGCCTCTGCCCTTTACAAGGATAGTCAGCGGAACGTTAGAGCCGTTGCCTGCCCATGTAGTCTGACCGTTTGCCCAGCCGCCGGGGGTAATGTTTCTCGGGTACCAGCAGAAAGTTTCCTTCTCGCTGTCGCCGCGGTAGTCACGGTTGCCCTGAAGTTTAATTGTAAATACGTTATCGGGATTTTCGCCGGTATCAATAACCACTGCAATGTTGTTGGGACCGCCGTTGTTCGGGTGGTTAAGCGTGAGGTCCTTAAGCACGCAGCCTCTTGTAGAATCCGTATACTTCAGATAAGCCGTAGGCTTGGGGTTGCTGATATCTGTATCAAATTTGAGAACCTGCTCTCCGGACATGAAGTTAGTGGTATCCACCTTCCACTTGTAGTATATACCCGTAGCAGTCTTTTCCTCAAGGAGGTCAATCATCTCAGATACTGTCAAAAGTCCGTCTGTATCCTTGCCCTGTGCATATCCTGTCCACTTGCCCGCAGGGGTGTTGGAGCAGTTCTTCACCGTACCGTTGACGTACACGTAATTCATAGCATAGGTGCGTGAATCCTCAACGATAACATCGCCATCTACGAAGTATCTGCTCTCGCCATGGAGAGTTGTATTGTTGAGGTACAGGTCGCCAAGAACGTAAACGTTAGCGTTTTTAAATCCCGCCTCATTGCTGAGGTGGCAGTCGCCGCCTATCATTACTGTACTTCTGGTCTTATTCTTCTCAACCGTTGTACCGCCTGTGGGTGCCGCGTATGTGATTACCTGGTTTGCGGTAGCCGTGTAGGTATCTCTGATTGCAAAAGTCACCGGTCTGGTTGCCTTGATGAGAATGTAGTTGTTGTTGGTAAGCGAGCCGCCGCAGGAAAGATCTCCGTCAAGCTGCAATGTCTTACCGCCGTATGCGTTGATGATTGTGTGCTGGTTATCGAAGAATACATCGGTCAGGAACACACCACCATCGAGGAATACGTCGTTGGGGACATATCCTGTCGCAGTGAACACGCTGGACACTCCGGGAGGAGTTTCCGAAGACGCCTGCTGAATCTGTAAAATGCTGTGATAAACTTCTTTTACACCGTTTACGGACGCGGTAATCGCAATATCAAACACTTTTACAACCGTGCCGTCAGCAAGTGTTTCGTCGGGCAGCTTGGTAGCGGTGAGCATATACGCACCGGTATTATCATCATCTGCGTTACCCGAACCAGACGAATCGAAAGTCGCAAAGCCGTTGGAGCTTGTTGTGTACGTTTCGCCGTCACTCAAGTTCCAGATCTTGTTGGTGAACGTTTCGAACTTCGAATCGCCGGAAATCATTCCCGCAATAACCGCGTCCGAAAGCGACACTGCCGACTGGTACGACTGCTGCTGATTAAAGACTGCGTACTGAGTTGAACGCGATGATATTACTGAAAAGTACATTGCCATACAGCATACCATCAACGCAGTCATCGTACTAAGCACCATGAACAACGCAGAACCGCGATTACTCAGGTACTTTTTCAATGTATGTGCCATAGTTTCCTCCTTTTCTCATTATTCGAAAATGACCTATTCTTTGCCGGACGATTGCTCCTTTTTTGAGTCTGCCGTTCGGCAAAAAACCGCTCTTTGGCAAAGAGCCTATACTGCAACAGATGGTGCGAACGCAAAATCCGCACCTTCTGCTAGTTTGTCATAACGCTTTCTTACGCTGTGATTCCGTCCTGGAGGTCCAGCTGAGCCTTGGGGTCCTGCATACGCTCAATCGAGTAGAAGGTTACCGAACCCTCAAATGTGAACAAGTATGCAGAGAGAGTAGCTTCACCCTCGTCCTCGCCTTCATTGGTATCAAGAGGAATATTGGGGCCGGGCTTGCCGATTTCAGCTGCGAGAGCCTTTTCGCCCTCCGCACTCATAAACTTATTGTTTTCCTCAATAAGAGCGTCATATCTCTCGTTTACTTCTTCGTATGTAAGCTCGATACCGTTGAGCATAATTGCCTTTCTGGTATCGCCGCCGCCTTCCTTGATGACGTAATCGTTGATTTCATCGGCAAACTTGATGATTTCATCTCTTACCTTTGCGGAAACCGCGAACTCAACGGTGCTTGCTCCGATTGTCTGCGGCTCGCTGAGTGCCGACTGAAGTGCCTGCTGGCGAGCTGCGAGCTTTGCCTCCTCCTCGGTAGGCTCTACACCGGAGGTAGCATAGGTCTTGAGTGCGTACTCAATGCTTGTAGGAGTGTAGAAATATGCACCGAGAGTAGCTGTCGTAGCCTCGGATACAGTGAGGCTTTCTACAACAACGTTAGCCTCGCACTGAGCAAGGAATGCTCTGAATGCCTCGTCCGCCTCATAAGCCTTAAACTCGGGGAAGAACATATCTGCAAGGTGTTCGCCGTCTTCGTATGCCTTTTCGATATCTTTTCTGAGCGGGTCCTTGGTAGCACGTCTTTCTACCATCTTGTCACGTTCTTCCGTTTTGGAAGCCAAGGTTGCCTTGGTGC
>JBJESA010000061.1:0-16506 GCA_051882535.1 Oscillospiraceae bacterium | reverse complement strand
TATTCCTCCATGAACAGGCTCAAAGAACGCCCTTAGTGGAAACAAACACACCGTCTGCATTAGGTCTTGTTGCCTGCTTCAAAGCGTATGCAAGTGCCTTAAACAGTGCTTCAATCTTGTGGTGGTCATTTGCACCATACTCAACACGGAGATGGAGCGTAATTCCGGCATTGAAAGCAAACGCTCTCATAAACTCCTCAACAAGACAGGTGTCGAACTCACCAACCCGCTCATTTTTGAATTCCGCATTGAACACCAGAAACGGACGGCCGCTGACATCTACCGAGCAGAAACCCAGACTTTCGTCCATCGGGATAAATGCACTGCCATAACGCATTATTCCGCTCTTATCTCCCAGTGCTTCTCCCAAAGCCTTTCCAAGTACTATACCAACGTCCTCGGCGGTGTGGTGTCCATCGACATTAAGGTCACCCTTCGCGTCAAGCAGCAGTCCAAAACCGCCGTGAACCGCAAGGGCAGTCAGCATATGGTCTAAAAATCCGATACCGGTGTTAATTTTCACCTCGCCACCGTCAAGCTGGAGGAGTGCTGTGATGTCGGTTTCTCTGGTCTTTCTTGTAATTTGAGATTTTCTGTTCATTGTATCTCCTTATGTCGTACACTGTATCGCAAAATCAGTTATCTTTTCTGACTTCAATGGAATTTGCGTGTGCGGTAAGCTGTTCACGCTTCGCGATAAGAATAATATCGTCAGCTGCTTCAAGAAGTGCGTCCTGTGTATAGTAGATGTAGCTTGAACGCTTGACAAAGCTGTCCACTCCGAGTGGCGAATAAAATCTCGCAGTACCGCTTGTGGGGAGAACGTGGTTAGGCCCCGCATAGTAGTCGCCCAAAGGCTCGGGAGAATACTGACCGAGGAACAAAGAACCTACATTGTCGAGTTTTCCGATATACTCGAGCGAATTTTTTACAACGCATTCAAGGTGTTCGGGAGCAATTTTGTTTGCAATTTCAACCGCATAGTCCATATCATCGCAAACGATAATTCCACCGTAGTTCTTGAGCGATTCCTCGATGATGTCTTTACGGGAAAGATATGCACTCTGACGTTCGATTTCTGCCTTGGTATTCTCTGCGACTTCCATGCTTGTAGTAATCATAATCGCAGAAGCAAGTCTGTCGTGCTCTGCCTGCGACATAAGGTCAGCGGCAAGATATGTAGGATTTGCGGTTTCATCAGCTAGAACAAGAATTTCGCTGGGGCCTGCAACCATGTCAATATCTACCGTACCGTAAACCAACTTCTTTGCAGTCGCAACAAAGATGTTGCCGGGGCCTACTATTTTGGATACTCTCGGGATTTCCTCTGTACCGTAAGCGAGTGCGGCAATTGCCTGAGCACCACCTGCGAGAAAAATCTTATCTACACCGCACAGTGCAGCCGCAACAAGAATATCCTTATTTGCCGTGCCGTCTTTAAGCGGGGGTGTAACCATAATTACTTCCTTAACGCCGGCAATCTTCGCGGGAATAGCGTTCATCAGAACGGACGAAGGATACGCTGCTGTGCCGCCGGGAACGTACAAGCCAACCTTGTCCAGTCCACGAACACGTTGTCCCATAATAACGCCGTTCTCCTCGGTTACGCAGAAACCCTCACGCTTCTGTCTGGTGTGGAACGCAGTGATATTCTCAACAGCGTTGAGCATTGCTTCAACGAACTCGGGGGACTTTTCATTCGCCTCGGTGAGTGCGT
This sequence comes from Oscillospiraceae bacterium, assembly GCA_051882535.1. Classification (GTDB taxonomy): domain Bacteria; phylum Bacillota; class Clostridia; order Oscillospirales; family Ruminococcaceae; genus CAG-115. Next base: position 14,789 of record JBJESA010000061.1, on the reverse strand, counting down.
CCTGAATTGCCTCATCGGGAACCTGATAGTAACAAGCGTTCGGACAGTCAAACTTTGCAGTATATGCCTTAACTGCCTTGTCACCATTGAGCTTTACGTCTTCGAGAATCGCTTTAACGGTCTTTTCAACCTCGGCATTTACCTCGCCTGCACGCTTCTCTACCTCGGACAGGAACTCCAACTCAGAGCCGTCCGCCTTTATTATCTTAATCATTTTTAATCGCTCCTTCAATCAATCCGACAATCTCGGAAACTCGCTCTTGCTTTAGTTTAATGCTAACGGTATTGACAATCAAACGTGCGGAAATCGGTGCAACGTCCTCAACAACGGAGAGTCCGTTTTCCTTGAGAGTTGTTCCCGTTTCCACGATATCAACTATACCATCAGCCAAACCTACCAGCGGAGCAAGCTCTACCGAACCTTCGATTTTTACAATATCAACGTCAATTCCCTTTTTCTCAAAGTAACTGCGTGTTACCTCGGGATATTTAGTAGCAACAGTCTTTACACCATATCCTTTGTAGAAATCGGTGCCGTTCTTTACTGCGAGAGCAAATCTGCACTTTCCAAAGCCCAAATCCGCAACTTCAAAAAACTTGCCGCCGTGCTCCATAATGGTATCCTTGCCGACAACGCCCAAATCGCATACTCCATGCTCAACGTATGTGATTACATCCGCAGCCTTCGCAAGAACAACTTCAATGTTCTCGTTGGGAACGGACAAAATCAAACGTCTGCCCTTGTTACGCAGTTCAGATACGTCATAGCCAATTTTCTCCAGAAGCTCAACCGCTTTCTGCTCGATACGTCCTTTTGTAAGTGCAATGCGTATCTTCTTTTTTGTATTCATTTCAGCCACGCATCACACCTCCTTGCATTCTACGCTGCCGTTCTCGCTGATGATATCAAGACGGCGGATATTATGGGACTTCGCATATTTCTCCGCACACTTCGGACACTCGCCGATGAAGTTCATTACAACCAGCCCCTCGGCAATCAATTTCTCGCAATGCTTAAGTGCCGCGATTTTGTTATTGGAGAACACCAGCACATCGGCTGTTTTTGTTATCGACTTTTCCGAATTCTTCAAGAAAACGCGTGCAGCCGCTTCTACATTAACCGCAAAGCCCACCGCCTTGATGCTTTCGGTACCGAAAGTTTCGAGAAGTGCGTCATAACGACCGCCCGAGAGTGCAGGCTGTCCGTAACCCTCCACATAACCTCTGAAAATGATACCGGTGTAGTAGTTCTTCTTATGCACCAATCCGAGGTCAACACGGATTTTCTCTGCGGGGATAATCTCGGACAAATCAGCACAGAGCTTTTCAAGACGAGAGAGCTTTCCCTCAAGCACTTCACCCTTGAGATATGCCTTTGCCTTCTCAAACACTTCAAATCCGCCGAACAGACGCGGGAGCATCTTCAAAGCGTTGTCAATCGGACGATTCTCCGAAAGTGCTTCATCAAGTTTCGGGTAGTCCTTAGTATCAATCCAACTGCGGATATTCTCGGCGTCTGATTCGGAGCAGTCAAACTCCGAAATCAGCGTTCTGAAAATTCCGCTGTCGCCAATCTCAAGGCGGTAATCCTCATCACACGCGGAGAGTGCCTTTGCCGCTAAAAACAGTGCCTCGTAATCCGAGCTTTCGTCCTCACCGCCGATAATCTCTATTCCGCACTGAGAAATCTCATCGTCGCGTCCGCTGTCCTTTGGGTTTACCATAAAGATGTTTTGATTGTAGAACAATTTCAGCGGCAGCTGCTCATCACGCAGACGCGTTGCACAAAGTCTTGCAATGGGAGTTGTGCTGTCGGGACGAAGCACCATAAGGCGGTTCTTTCCGTCAACCAGCTTGTACATACTCTCCTGCGGGAAGCATCTTCCCTGTCCATTAAAGACATCATAGAACTCTATTCCGGGAGTTACCACTTCGGAATAGCCGTATTCCTCAAACATTTTTGTAATTCGTCCAAGGATAACACGCTTTGCAGCACACTCCTCGAACAAGAAATCCCGAGTTCCCTCAGGGGTCAATAAGTAATTCCGTTTCAATTTTTTCTCCTCGCATTTCGGAAGATTTTTGACCTATGCTTTCATTGAAGCAATCTAAACAAAATTATTTACTTTAGTTTGCTAATGTGTTAGCATATTACTTCATTATAATATCATATTTTTGGCAAATTGTCAAGAGGTAGACAATATTTCGGGGATTTTAAACCATTTCTTTCAACTGTGATTGCAAATATTGTTTATTATACCGACACATAAACGGTTTTCACCCGCAAATGCCGGAGCATTTGCGGATATTTCCCTATTTTAATCGAACAGAGTAAACTGTGCCGACTGGGTATAATCCTTGAAAACACCCATTGCCTTCAGCTTCTCAATAACGGTACTGTTGACACCGCTTTCGTCCTGAATTTCATCAATACAGGTACAATTCTCGTTGTTGATAGCTTCCTTGAGTTTGATAGCCGCAGAATCTCCACAGCCGGGGACAACGTTAAACGGCATCCTTATCTTTCCGTCCTCGACAAGATAATCAGTTGCGGACGATGCCTTCGCATCTACGGGAAGAACCTCTATGCCGCGAAGCATCATTTCGTAAATCAGCAGAAGTGCGTCGTATGTGGCTTCCTCCTTGGGACCCGGCTTTTGAATGCTGCGAAGGGCATCAAGTCTTGTTTTAACAGCTGCTCTACCCATAAGTACTGTTTCAAGTTCAATGTTTTTAGTGTGCTTAATCAGCGTTGCCGCATAGAACTCGGCAGGTCTGTGAATCTTGAACCAGCAAAGTTTTACCGCCGCAGTAACATACGCCGCAGCGTGTGCTTTCGGGAACATATACTTAATCTTCTTGCAGCTCTCGACATACCAGTCGGGGACATTATTGTCCTTGAATGCCTGATAAATTTCATCATCGAACTTCTTTTTTGCACCGCCCTTACGAGTAATCTCCATTATCTTAAAAGCAAGTGAAGGCTCAACACCTTTGTGCATAAGGTAAACCATGATGTTATCACGCGTTCCGATTACCTCGGAAATCGTACAAATTTTCTGCTCGATAAGGTCTTTTGCATTTCCGAGCCAAACGTCCGTACCGTGTGAAAGTCCCGAAATCTGGAGCAGGTCGGCGAAAGTCTTCGGCTGAGCGTCAATAAGCATTCCCATTGCAAAATTTGTGCCAAATTCGGGAATGCCGAGCGTTCCGCATGGAACACCAAGGTCCTGCTCGGTAATACCAAGCGGTTCAAGCGATGTAAACGACTGATAAACAAGCGGGTCGCTTGTAGTAACATCCGCTATCTTTATGCCTGTCATATCCTCAAGGTGCTTGTAAAGTGTAGGAACATCGTGTCCGAGTTCGTCGAGCTTGAGAATTGTATCATGCAGAGCATGGAAGTCGAAGTGCGTTGTGATGATGTCTTCCTCAGTTTTATCAGCAGGGTGCTGAACAGGTGTGAAATCGTAGACTTCATAGTCGTTAGGAACAACGACCATTCCGCCCGGGTGCTGAGATGTGGTACGCTTAACGCCTGTACAACCGATTGCCAGTCGCTCAATCTCAGCTTCACTGTATGTCAAGCCACGCTCCTCGCAATACTTCTTAACGAATCCGTATGCTGTCTTTTCCTGCACAGCGGAGATTGTTCCCGCCTTAAACACATGGTCTTTACCGAAGAGTTCTTCCGTGTAGCGATGCACCTTACTCTGCACTTCACCGGAGAAGTTCAAGTCGATATCGGGTGCTTTATCTCCCTTAAATCCAAGGAACGTTTCAAACGGAATATCATGTCCATCGCGAATCATATCTACACCGCAATGCGGGCAGTTCTTAGGAGGCAAATCAAATCCCGAACCAACCGATCCATCGATTATAAACTCATTGTGACGGCACTTAGGGCAGCGGTAATGTGGCGGGAGCGGGTTTACCTCGGAAATACCCGACATTATCGCAACAAACGACGAGCCAACAGAACCACGAGAGCCTACCAGATATCCGTTGTCCTCGGAATATTTTACAAGTTTCTGAGCAATCATGTACAGCACAGAGAAGCCGTACTTAATAATTGCGTCAAGCTCCTTATTCAGACGCTTTTCAACGAGTTCGGGTAAATCGTCACCATACCATGCGTGTGCCCTGTCCCAGCAAAGCTGCTGGAGTTCTTCCTCCGCTCCCGGGAGCGAGGGCGTAAAGGTTCCCTCGGGAATAGGACGGACTGTGCCGTCAATCATATCCGCGATAGCATTGGTATTCTTTATTACGACCTCATACGCCTTTTCTTCGCCTAAGTAGGCGAATTCTGCAAGCATCTCATCGGTTGTTCTGAAGAAAAGTGGAGCTTGGTTATCTGCGTCCTTATATCCCTGTCCTGCCTGAAGAATCTTTCTGAATACACCGTCCTCCTCGTCCTTGAAGTGAACGTCACACGTTGCTACGCACATTTTGCCAAGTTTATCTGCAAGGGCTACAATGCGTCTGTTCAGGTTACGTAAGCCTTCTTCATCTTTAACATTTCCCTCACGAAGAAGGAACCGGTTATTTCCAATGGGCTGGATTTCAAGATAGTCGTATCGATTTGCTATTTTCTCAATCTCTTCCTCAGGCTGATTTGCGAGAATTGCACGAAACAGTTCTCCCGCCTCACAAGCCGAACCGACAATAAGTCCATCACGATGCTTCTCCAGTTCGGAAAGCGGAATTCTCGGCTTCTTATGGAAGTAATTCAAGTTGGAGTAGGAAACCAGTCTGTACAGATTCTTAAGTCCCGTTGCATTTTGCACAAGAAGAATCATGTGGTACATGGGAAGTTTCTTAACATCAACATTGCCAAGCATGGAATTCAAGTCGCCCAACTTCTCGAGCTTGCCGTATCTTCCCGCATCTGCAAAAATCTTCAAGAGAATTTCCGAGAGCATTTTTGCATCATCAATTGCACAGTGATGATTGAAGTCACCGAGTTTGTACTCCTTGGCGACAGTATCAAGTTTGTGATTCTTCAAATTCGGCAAAGCCGCTCTGCAGAGTTTTAATGTATCAATATCGGCGTAGTGATATTCCATACCATTACGCTCGCAAACGCCTCTGATAAACGAGGTATCAAACTTTGAATTATGTGCTGCAAGCACACCATTCCCCGCAAATTCAAAGAATTTCTTTACTGCTTCCACCTCATTTGGAGCGTCTGCAACCATTTCGTTTGTGATTCCGGTAAGATTGGTAATATTTACCGAGATAGGCATTCCGGGATTGACAAATGTCTGGAATTCATCAACCACCCGGCAGTCTTTGAGCTTTACAGCACCTATTTCGGTCAATCTATCTTCCTCTGCGGACAGACCGGTAGTTTCCACATCAAATACTATAATCTCGTCATTTATGGAGTAATCGCCGCAGCCCGAAACAAGAGTTTCACTATCATTGACGAAATACGCTTCCATACCGTAAATCATCTTGAAATCGGGATTCTTCTTGCGGATATCAGCAACAGTATTCATAGCCTCGGGATATGCTTGTACATTTCCGTGGTCGGTAATAGCAACTGCCTTATGCCCGAATTCGAAAGCCTGTTTGATAAGCTCGGCAGGAGTAGAAACCGCGTCCATATCGGACATATTACTGTGCATATGAAGCTCAACACGTTTTTCCTCGGAATAATCCTTGCGGGAATGAGTCGTAAGACTTGCCATTGTGTTGGGACGGATATTAAGTGCATTGGAAAATTTATCGTATTCAAACTTTCCGGCAACCAGGATTGTTTTGCCAACAGCGATGTTGCTCTTAACATCATCTGTGTTTTCAGAAGGAGTGATAATCTTCAAAATATGTGATGAAGTCTTATCGGAGAAAAATGCCGTGAAGATGAATGTATTACCATCACGGGAAACACGTTCGTCAGTTTTAAATACAGTTCCCCATACAGTTGCTTCGTCTTGATCTTTTATCGGCTCGCTCATCTGGATTGGCACACTGAAATTTCCCTTTCCAAAGAACAATTTCGCCTTTTGGTCAAAGTGCTTATTTTCAAATGGAAGAAGAATTTCCTCCGGTTCATCGAGGAACTTCGCCCGCGGTGTACGCTGAAAGCCCTTTCCCCCGCCGCTGAATTCCTTTTTAGGAGCCACTTCTGAATATGCAATAACCGGCAGCGGCTCACTATACTCAACCGGAGCGACAGGTTGTACAGACTCTTCATTCTCCGCTGAGAGAATAACATTTACAACCTTATCGAAAAATCCGTGTACAAAACCCGCGATTTTTTTATCCATATCAAGGCCCTGCAAAATCTGAATTCCATTGGTCTTGAGGGTAATCTCGCAAGTATTGTCGTCAACGGAAATTTCTGCATTATCGAAATATCCATTGACAGACATATTCTTACGCTTAATAAGCTCTATAATCTCAAAAATATAACTGCTGTCAAACAGGCTAATATGATACTTAGGATAAATTGTAACATCTGTCCTGTCGAGAAATTTTGACATTTCATCGCCCGCAGCAAGTAATTCTGCCATAGGCACAAGTTCATCAAGTTCAAGGCTGATATTCAGGGCACTCTTCGACTCTACCCGCACTATCTGTTTTACTCTGCCGTTGGCAATAACAGGGGATAGATTACAATTTTCAACCAAATCCAAAAGTTTTGCTTGCATCTAATCGTTCCTTTCACGAATTCAAATATTGTCGATTTCCTTCTTCAACTCTTCTAAAATTAAATTCTCAGGTACTTTTTTTATAATTTCACCCTTCTTAAATATCAACCCTTCGCCTATTCCGCCCGCAATGCCTATATCAGCCTCGCGCGCTTCTCCAGGGCCGTTGACTATACAGCCCATAACAGCCACCTTTATCGGTTTCTTTACGTCCTTTAACATATCCTCAACTTCGCAAGCGAGTTTGATAAGGTCAATTTTTGTGCGGCCGCATGTCGGACAGGAAACTATCTCAACGCCCCCGCCCATTCCACACGCTTTCAGAATATCCTTTGCCGCATAAATCTCCTTTATCGGATCGGCAGTCAGCGACACCCTGATAGTATCGCCTATTCCATCACACAAGAGAGAACCAATACCAACAGCAGATTTTAAAACGCCGATTTTCTCTGTTCCCGCTTCGGTTACTCCCAGATGCAGAGGATACCGAACACTGTTAGCCAACAAGCGGTATGCTGCAATCATCGTTTTGACATCAGACGACTTTATGCTGATAACGATATCGTCAAAATCGCAGTCATTGAGCAATTTCACATGACCGAGTGTACTTTCAACGAGTGCCTCGGGAGTGGGTTTTCCGTACTTTGCAAGGAGTTGCTTCTCAAGCGAACCGGAATTTACACCAATTCGGATTGGGATATTCCGTGCTTTGCAAGCGTCAGCAACCGCCTTTACTTTCTCGGGAGAGCCGATATTTCCGGGATTTATGCGAATCTTATCAACTCCATGCTCTACACAGGCTAAAGCTATTTTGTAATCGAAATGAATATCCGCAACAACAGGAATATTCACCGCCTCTTTCAGAGCGGAAATGAGCTTTGCATTCTCCACTTTGGGAACAGCGGCTCTGATAATCTCACAGCCCGCTTTCTCCAGACGAATTGCCTGCTCCACACTATCCTCAATATTCTCTGCGGGGATATTCAGCATCGACTGAATATAAATCTTCCCGTCACCAAGAGTCAAATTTCCAACTTTAACCTGTTTTTCAGAACTCATTAAAATATCCCCTCATGTCCGGCACAACTTGAAAACAGCTTCGAGATGTCATTAAAGGTCACCACAAGCATAAACAGCATCAAAACAGCAAATCCAATAAAATGCACCATACCCTCAACCTCGGGCTTAACAGGCTTTCTGCGAATAAGCTCAACTACAAGGAATACAAAACGCGAACCATCAAGTGCTGGAATCGGCAGGAGGTTAAACACGCCAACATTTATCGTAATCAACGAGAGAATACTCATAAAATCCGCAAATGTGTAAGTCTTTACTACCTCGGTAATTACGCTTCCAACTCCAATAGGCCCCGAAAAGTCATTTATGCCATACCTACCTCTCAGCATATCAATCAAAGACATCATTACAAGCCGTGCTGTGGAAGCACCCTCGCGAAAAGCCTCGGTGACAACATTAATGAAGTTCTTCTCAAGGCGGTACACTGCAAAGTCGAAGTAAATTCCAGTTGTACCGTCCTCATGGGTCGTGGTCATAAACTCAACATCTTTTACAGTAACCTTCTCGCCGTTTCTCTTAACGGTAAAATCAAAAACCAGATTTCCCTCGTCATTCTTTCTGTCACTGCTCTGAAGTTTGTATGAAACGTCGCTTACAGAGAAAATCGGCAATCCGTCCACCTTCAAAATCTCATCTCCGACTTGGAGGTATTCCTGGGATACGCTTTGGTCGAGAAAACCGGCAATCGTTCTGGACGCCATTGCCTCAGAAGCACACAGCGAAATCACGACAACTATATAGCCAAGAATGAGATTCATCAGAGGTCCTGCCAGAATAACTATCATTCTCTGCCATACCGGCTTTCTGTTGAAAGCACGGGGATTAGGCTCCGACTCTACATAATCGTCTTCTTCGCCGCCATTCTCCCCCTCAAACGAGCAGGAACCTCCAATTGGCAAAGCACGAATAACATAATCCGTTTCCTTGCCCTTTTTTCGGAAAATAACAGGTCCCATACCCAATGCGAATTCCTTGACATAGATGCCGCACGCCTTTGCCGCGATAAAATGCCCGAACTCGTGAAGCAGAATGATAAAGCAGAAAACAAGTACTGCTATAATAATCGGTAAAATATTGCTGAAAAACTCCGCCATAACTTCTCCTATTTAGCCGCCGTATTTCTCATACACATAATCTTCCGCCAATTTCTGTGTTTCCAGAAGTTGGTCAAGCGTAGGCTCAGATATGAATTTCACATCGGAGAGTGCCGAATTCACAGCTTCGCCTATCTCTAAAAACCTGATTTTATCATTGAGGAAAAGCGAAACCGCCGCCTCGTTTGCACAGTTGATAATACAAGGTGCATTTCCACCCATTTTCAAGGATTTCTTTGCTGCTTTCAAGCAGTCAAACGTATCCTCATCGGGCTTCTCGAAAGTCAAAGTACCCACTTCGGTAAGCGAAAGCCTTTTTGTCGGGCACTGAAGCCTCTTGGGGTATGTCAATGCCAACTGTATCGGAATACGCATATCGGCAGTTCCCAACTGTGCAATAACTGCACCGTCCTCAAATTCCACAGCAGAATGAACTATACTTTGACGATGAACTACAATTTCGACCTGCTCCGGTTTTGCATCAAAATAACGCACAGCCTCAATCAGTTCAAGTCCCTTGTTCATCATTGTGGCACTGTCAACTGTAATTTTTGCACCCATACTCCAATTCGGGTGTTTAAGTGCCTGCTCCTTGGTAATATCCGACAATTCCTGTCGTTTCTTACCGAAAAACGGCCCGCCCGACGCGGTGAGTATAATCTTAGAGAAACAGTTCTCTCCCGCTCCCTGCAAACACTGAAAAATTGCCGAGTGTTCGCTATCAATGAGAAGCATCTGAACATTATGCTCACGAACCAGTTTCATCACAAGCTCCCCGCCGGTGACGAGAGTTTCCTTGTTTGCAAGAGCGATGTCATTTCCCGCCTGAATGGCAGAAATAGTAGGCAGAAGTCCTGCTATACCTACGACCGAATTCACCACTCTTGAACACTTTAGTGTTGCCAATTCACAAACGCTCTCTTTACCCGCCAAGACCTTAATGTTGGTGTCAGCAAGACGCTGCTTCAGGTCAGTATATTTTGTCTTATCTGTTACCGCAACATACTCAGGGCTGAACTCCCGTGCCTGCTTTTCGAGAATATCCACCCGACTATTTGCAGATAATGCCCTCACACAAATACTATTCGCACGGCAGACATCTAATGTCTGATTACCGATAGAACCTGTTGAGCCTAAAAGGACTATTTCCATAATTTACTCCGTAAATTCCAAAAAGGGGAAACCTCGTTTCCCCCATCAGAGATTTTTTTGAAGCCGAACTCATTACTGCAGGGGCGACAAAACGCTGAACACCGCATACAGGAAGGGAGCCACAAACAGAACACTGTCGAAACGGTCAAGAACTCCACCATGACCGGGCATCAGATTGCCAAAGTCTTTGACATCGTATTGACGCTTAATGACCGATGCAGTCAAATCCCCAAGAACACCGACAATCGACGCCATCATAGCAACCGGAACCAGAACAAAATAATTCATTCTGAATCCCTCGGGAGCAGCCGGTAATCTGAGGAGCAGTTCATTATAAACGACGCACTGAATTGCTGCTACAATTCCTACGGTAACAATACCGCCAACAAACCCTTCAACGGTCTTCTTCGGGCTGATGTTAGGACACAGCTTGTGTTTTCCAAGGAATGTACCCACGAAATACGCTCCGGAATCGCCAAACCACGCACAGAAAAGCATATACACAAGCATAAATACACCGGGAAAGAATCCGCCTTCGGAATACCACGGCAGATATCGAACATAAATCAAGCAGCTAAGCGATGCCGGAATAACCGTAGCCGCACACCCACACATTGCAATATGCTCTAAACGGATAGTTTTGTGATGCAGAAGCATTATCAAAAGCAGAACAAATACAAAACCAACAAACGAAAAAACAATAATATTCCGTTTAATATCAAATTCCAACGATAGATTCAACAGTACAGGAACTGCAACTGAAAATGCTATGCAAACCCAAGTCAACAGTTTGTGCTTATCACACTTCACCGCATGTATAAGCTCCCATACGCCAATAGTGCCAATTAAGGTCAGAACCGCTGTGTATACGAACTTGTTGTCGATAAGAAGAACTGACACGCCAACAACAATTCCGACAAAAGCGGAAATTATTCTTTTGAGCATTAATTTATACTCCCCCGAATCTGCGAGAACGACTCGCAAATTCATTTATTGCATATTCAAGGTCTTTCTTGGAAAAATCAGGCCAAAGCACGTCCATAAAAACAAACTCGGCATACGCTGCCTGCCACATAAGGAAGTTCGACAATCGCTGCTCGCCGCTCGGTCTTATCACCAAATCCAACGGCGGCATTTCATTAGTGTACAAACACTCCTCAATCATTTCCTCGGAAATATCCTCAGCGGAAATTTCACCGGCTACACAACGCTCGGCGAGTATCCTTGCAGCACGAACTATCTCAGCTCTGCTGCCATAGTTCAGTGCGATACCCACGATAAACCCTGTGTTTTCCTTGGTTGTTTCCATGATATCAAGCAACTCTGCTCTGATATCACTATCGAGTGGTTGCATATCTCCCAGAATGATTATACGAATATTTTCCTTTGCCGAAGCACGTAAATCTTTAATATACCGCCTGAGCAAATCCATTATTCCCTTGATTTCATCGGCAGGACGCTTCCAATTTTCAGTAGAGAACGCATAAAACGTCGCACATTCTACACCAAGCTCCCGACACCAATTAATGGTTTTCTTGAAAACCTCCGCACCCTGATTATGTCCGAAATTTCGCGGTAATGCACGTTTCTTTGCCCACCGACCATTGCCGTCCATAATAAAACCGATATGACGCGGAACAGTTAAGTTCTCCATTAAATCGCCATAATTTCCTTATTCTTTGCTTCGCCGATTTTGTCAATCTCCACGATATACTTATCAGTAAGCTTCTGAATGCTCTTGTCTGCGTCCTTTACATCGTCCTCGGTAATCTCATTAGCTTTCTTCTTAGCCTTAATCTTATCCATACCGTCACGACGAACATTACGGACAGCAACCTTGCTTTCCTCACAAATCTTGCTGATTTGTTTGCAAAGTTCCTTTCTTCTGTCCTCAGTCAACTGCGGGAACATAATTCTGATTACTCTGCCGTCATTGGTGGGGTTGATACCAAGGTCAGAAGCCTGAATTGCTTTCTCAATTGCCTTGAGCTGAGAAGCATCAAACGGTGAAATTACCAGTACTCTTGCCTCTGCAACAGAAATAGAAGCCATCTGATTAATCGGAGTGGGTGCACCGTAATACTCAACGGTAATTCTGTCAAGTACTGTAGGATTAGCACGACCAGCACGGATAGTGCCAAGTTCGCTCTCAAGTGCATTTATGCACTTACCCATTCTCTCTTTAGTGTTATCAATAATTTCCTTCATAAATTCCCTCCGTCAAATAATCCGAAAATTCAAAATCAGTTCTTATGCTGAGTTACCAGCGTACCAACATTCTTTCCCATAACAGCATCATAGATGTTGTCCGGATTATCGAGATTAAACACGATAATCGGAATGTCGTTGTCGGTGCAGATTGCAGCCGCTGTGCTGTCCATTACCTGAAGACGCTTTGCCAAAATCTCATGGTGAGTTATCTCATCAAACTTCACAGCATCGGGGTATTTCTTAGGATCCTTATCGTAGATACCGTCAACCATTGTAGCCTTCAAAATTACATCTGCCTTAAGCTCTGCCGCTCTCAAAGAAGCAGCACTATCAGTCGAAAAGAAAGGATTACCGGTACCGCAACCAAAGATTACGATTCTGCCTTTCTCCCAGTGACGAAGTGCCTTTCCAAGAATAAACGGCTCTGCAACCTGCTGCATTGTAATAGCAGTCTGAACACGAACTACGCATCCCAGGCTCTCCAACACATCAGCCACAGCCAATGCGTTCATTGTCGTAGCAAGCATACCGATATGGTCAGCACGTGCTCTGTCCGAGGAATTGGAACTACGTCCTCTCCAGAAGTTTCCACCGCCTACCACAATTCCAATCTTGGCACCTGCGTCCGCAGTCTTCTTTATGCTCTTGCAGATTTTCTCGACGGTCGGGAAATCAAGACCCGACTCCTTATCTCCTGCCAATGCTTCACCGCTTAATTTCAAGAGAACTCTTTCGTACTTAAGACCCTCGCTCATTTAAAACACCCCCGCAATTTATGTAAGACTCATTAATAATCAAGAACACGAATTCTACCGAGAACAGTTCCGTTCGCGGAGAGTTTTTCACAAATCTCGTTAATTTTCTTTTCAGCAATTGCACCGGTGATAAATGCAAGTTCGTTATCCGGCTGCTTCTTCGAAGAAAGGTATTCCACCTCGCCAAGCTCCGCATTGATTGCAGACTTTGCAGCCGCAACATCGGAAGTCTGGAATCTGATATAATTCTGGCATACAAACTCGTCGAACGAGCGGACGAAAGACTGTGTGCTGTCGTTCCAAGTGAGTGAACGGCTTGTTCCGCTGTGCTTAACCGCAGATACGATATCGGATACTACTGCACTCGCTGTAGGGAGCTTACCTGCACCCTTTCCGTAGAACACAACGTCACCGGTAGCGTCGCCGCGAACAAGGATTGCGTTGAACACATCACTTACACCGGCAAGCTGGCTCTCGTCCTTGACAATTGCCGGGAAAACGCCAACAGAAATCTCATCGTTTTCCTCGCGTCTTGCACAGCCGATTAGCTTAATTTTGGAATCAATGCAATCCATATACTCAACATCTTCGAGAGTAACCTTAGTGATGCCTTCAGTATGAACGCTATCAGGATAAACATGACGGCCAAACGCCAGAGAAGCGAGAATACAAATCTTTCTGCACGCGTCTATACCCTCGACATCAGCCGCAGGATTACGCTCAGCATAACCGAGCTGCTGTGCAATCTTAAGTGCCTCGTCAAAGCTCATTCCGTCACGAATCATCTTTGTGAGAATGAAGTTAGTAGTACCATTCAGAATACCTGCAATCTCACGAATCTCATTTGCCTCAAGGCAAGTGTGAATAGGCTTGATAATCGGAATACCGCCGCCTACGCTCGCCTCAAAGAAGAAGTTTACGTTCTTCTCTTTTGCGATATTAAGAAGCTCTGCACCCTTTGCAGCAACCAGTTCCTTATTGGAAGTAACAACGCTCTTTCCTGCAAGAAGTGAGGACTTAACAAAGTCATACGCGGGCTTTAAACCGCCGATTACCTCAGTTACAACAGTAACCTCGGGGTCATTAAGAATAACATTGAAGTCCTTAACGAACTTGTCAGCGAACGGGCTGTCGGGGAAATCTCTCAAATCGAGAATATATTTTATGTCGAGTGACTCTCCCGCCTTCTTTTCAAGGTTTTCCTTATTTTTGTAAAAAACCTCTACCGTACCTGAGCCTACGACACCGTAGCCCAGAACAGCAACTTTTGCCATGATAAACATCCTTTCCCTTGATTTTATTATTATCTATAATAGTATACCACATTTCGGGAGATATTTCAAGTGTTTTTTTCAGATACTTTACAAAAAACAAAAATCCCGCACCAAAATGCGAGATTTTTTTAATGTTTAGTCCGAACACTTTTTCAGTGCTAAAATCAGGTGGATAAGTCCCCCTGCAAGAATTATATGTGCCAAACCGGCAATTCCCGAGATTGAAGCATTCAAGCCTTTGGACAACTCTGCCCCAAGAACCTGAAAAATCCCTCTCACCACCATCATAACCGCAGTAAGCGGAAGTCCGATGTTATAAATTATCATAAAATTCTTAAAAAGGCGGTTTTTAGAAAGGTCTGCATTTTTTACAAAGAGAGCAGTAATGACAAAAACAAAAGTTCCCAGTGCAAGAAGATGAACATGTGCGTAAGAAAGCATTGTTTCACCCGTATATCCATTGAGCTTAGTGAACTCTCTGAAAAATACACCGCAAGCCATTCCGGCAATAGCATCAATCAGTGAAATATTCAAACATTTTTTACTCATTCAACAATCCCCCATAACAAA
>JBJESA010000060.1:0-4019 GCA_051882535.1 Oscillospiraceae bacterium | reverse complement strand
AATCTTCTGTCCGCTTCTTCCACATTGTCCTTGATTTTGAGAATCTTCGACTGTGCTGCAATCGCTCTGATTGCACCTTTATTGTACATCATCTTGTTGATACGCTTGTCGTAATAATCGAAAGATCCGTCGTCGTAGTCGTTCTCAATTGCCTCGTACGCATGACCAATCGAGGCGATGATATATCCCGCCGCCGCAATATCCGAACAGAGATAAGTGTTTCCCTCAACAAAGCTGTTGTACCCGTGGCTAAAAAGTATAAGCGGAAATTTTCCATCTGCAAAATCTACATTCTCGTAATAATCAGCTTCGTTGTGTTCCAGTGCCGACTTGGGCAAATGGAATGACTTTCTCATCGCTTCGAGTTTCCGTTCGCTGACGTATGGTGCCTTTTGCAAGCCCTCCACCAATTCCGGCTTTACGGGGTAATACAGCCGAACCGCAATCTTTCGCACACCCTGTGCATCTCCCAGAACTTCTTTTCTGCTGCTGTCCTTAATGCTGAAACTAATCGAGCCGACTTTGTATGCGTTATCCATTTTTATTCCTCCTTATTCTCTGAATTTATCCCACTGAATTATCGCCATTGCTAAAACCAAATCGCCTTAACAATAAGCCACACTATAATCAGCCAGAACAGAACAATCGGTATTGCATAATACCATTTCTTCGGCTTGCCGTCTGCCCACAAATTCTCGCTTTTTTCCCGACATTCCCGCATCACCTCTTTGGGAATCAGCTTAATCGTGATTGCTGCCAGTGCGGGGAGCAAAATCAAATCGTCCAGATACCCCAATATCGGAATGAAATCGGGAATCAGGTCAATCGGCGAAAGTGCATACCCCACCGTAATCCCCGCCACCACCTTTGCAATGACAGGCGTTTGCTTGTGTTTCAATGCGAGGAAAACTGCGGGAATATCCTTTTTCAGCTGCTTTGCTCTCTGTTTCAGATTCATATCATCACCGCCAAAATTAGAGCGAACTCTTAACCGCTTCACCCTCGTAGCACTCGGATTTTTTCATAAACTCACGAAGCCGCTCCAGCTGTGCCTTTGCGTCACGCAGCCCGAGGTCGTACACCGATTGGAGCTTTTCGGGGTTTTTCTCTATTCGTCCGATATCTATCGTCTGCGATGGGCGAATTACAAACGCTCTTCCCTCCTGCTCCCACTCCTTAAGCCGTTCAACCGAGCGATTGTAGAGGTCGTGGCGACAGAGCAGTTTCTCGGCTACTTTCGGATATTTCGAGCCGTAAGTCTTTACAAGTGCCTTGTTCATCGGCTTCTTGCGGTATTCCATATCGCGTGTAAGTATCACAATCAGCCTGTCATACCCCTGTTCGCAGAGCCACTCGAACGGAATACTGTCCGAAATTCCGCCGTCCAGATACTTCCGCCCATTTATCATCACCGGCTTAGAAACAAACGGCATAGAGCCGGACGCACGGAGCGTATCCATCTGCTCGAAAACGCTGTTTATTCTGACATACTCCGGCTCTCCGGTTTCGATATCCGTCATTACTGCGAAAAATGGCACGGGTGACTTCTTGTACTCCTCGTCGTCAAACGGGTCAAGCACACGCGGTACTTCGTCATACGCCATCTTTGTGCTGACGATATTCCCCTCCCGTATCAAAGGGAGCAGTCCCATATAGTTCTTGTCCTTGTTGAATCGCTTGTTGTAACGAATTACCCGCCCTTTCTGTCCCGAAAGGAAATTCACCCCGAACAATGCACCCGCAGAAACTCCCACAATGCAGTCTGCCGTGATGTCGTTATCCAGAAATACGTCCAGCACACCCGCAGTAAACATTCCACGCATTGCTCCGCCTTCCAGTACAAGTCCTGTCTTCATTGCCTGCTCCCTGCCCTTTCATTTTTCTGTGATCCTGCACAAATCGGTTTTCCTGCTTCAAATATATTATCAGAATTATAACACATTATTTTCCTCTTGTCAAGAAGTGATGAAGTGCCGAAAAGGCGATAAATCCTATACGCCGCCGAAAATTTTGCCGTCCACCTACGACTTTATGTTGACATTTTCCTCACGGTGTTGTATAATAATCACATATTTACAAGCCTATCCAAACAGGAGTTATCACAATGAAAAATCTTATCAGACTGACCGACCGCAGCGTCAATTCCATTCTCGAAATATTCCGTATTACCGACGAAATCTACCAAGGCAGGCACAAGAACGCTCTTAAAGGAAAAACCGTTGTAATGTTCTTCCCCGAAACCAGCATACGAACAAGAGTTACATTTGAAAAGGGAATATACCTTTTGGGCGGACAGTCCATTCTTTTTCCCACCGAAACGCTCGACAAGAAGGAAGATTTGCGTGACGTTTTCGGCTACCTCAACAACTGGGCAGACCTCGTTATCGCACGGCACAAGGATATTTCTGTGCTGGATAAAATCGCGGAATATTCCTCTGTCCCTGTTATCAATGCAATGACCGACATCAACCACCCCTGCGAGGTAATTTCCGACCTGTACGCCCTGTTTCAGATACGCCCCGATTACACCGGCTGCAAATACCTTTTCTGCGGAAAACGCGGAAATATCGGACTTGCATGGAAAGAGGCAGCCGATATTATAGGACTGTCGCTCGAGCAGTGCTGCCCAAAGGGATATGAGATTGAGGGATTAAAGACCTACGACAATATCCGTGACGCAATCGTTGGAAAGGATATAATTATCACCGACAGCCTCCCCGCAAGCCTTCTCCCCGAATTTGCGAATTGCCAAGTCACCGCCGAAGCGATGGCTCTCGCGAACGAAGGAGCCCTGCTCAACCCATGTCCGCCCTTTTTCCGCGGAGAAGAAGTATCCGCCGACGCAATCGAGTCGGAATACTTTGTAGGCTACGAGTTCAAAAAGCATCTTCTCGCAGTTCAGCAAGCAATAATGCTATACTGCATAGACCTATGCCAAAAATGAATAGCTGAAAACAAGTTTCTCCATTTAAATTTTGGCTTTTTATAGTATTTTTTGACAAAATGCACAAATGTTACCTAATTTTTTCTTATGTTTTCACAATTGATTTTGACTACTTATTATGATAAAATAAAACCAAGCATTTTACTATACTATGAATTGGAGAAAAAACAATGTCAACTCAGCCAAAAAAGAAGAGAGAAACCAAAATCAAATACCGCATACTCCGACTGGCTTTAATCAGCGTAACTGTCTGCGTAGTATCACTTATGATTGTATTAAGTGCCACCACCTTGATGGCGTACAACAAAAACTACAAATCACAAACGCAGTCGCTGGCTATAGCTTATGGCGAAATAATATCTAATACGTTGAATTCACTTGCACTCGAAATCGAGTCTGCCGGCGGTTCTGTAGAAGCATTCGACCAGTCGATACCCATTGAAGCCCGTAAAGAAACACTTAACCAACTCGCAGCAACCACCATGTTCAAGGATTTTGCGGTTGCATTCGAGAATGGCACTACATACAACAACACCGACATCTCCGACCGTGAGTACTTCAAGACAGCACTCAACGAGCAGAAAGTCGCAATCTCCGCTCCCGTTATCAGAAAGACAGACGGCAGCGTCACCACAATGATGGCGGCTCCCACAAATCACGATGGCAAGAAGTACGTTATCTACGGCGGCATTGATTCCGCAATCTTCTGTAACGGTCTTGACAGAATTGATATGGGTAAGGGCAGCAATATCGTAGTTCTTGACAAGAACGGACAGGTGATTGCAGCAACTGACGACAGCCTTGTTCTCACTATGGCAAACTACCTCACCGGTGAAAATAAGGGCGAAAAGGCACTTGCCGAGAAAATGCTCGCAGGCGGCGAAGGCACTGTAAAATACAATAACGGCACAAGCAACTTACTTGCATACTATATGCCGATTGAAGGCACCGATGGCTGGGTAATAGCCGTAAGTGCAAACTACGATGAAATCATAACCGCAGTATTTGTCGATATAGGAATCGGCGTTGTGCTGAGTTTGCTGCTGATGGTTATCGGAACATTCATCTCAATCAG
>JBJESA010000059.1:0-4033 GCA_051882535.1 Oscillospiraceae bacterium | reverse complement strand
CACTTGCATACAGCGGAAATTCCATCAAGATTGATATTCTCGCAAAATAAAAAAGCACCTTGGATTTGTGCAACTACCGACAGACAGAGGATTAAATTATGGACGAGAAGAAAACAAAAGCCCCCCGCAAACCCCGAAAGCCCGCTAAACCCCGCGTATCGTCAAAGCCCAAATCCCCCGCAAAGGAGAAGCAGGGCGATTTGATTTTCGCACTGGATATAGGCACCCGCTCCGTGGTGGGCGTTCTTGCATACAAAACGCCGAACGGCTGCAAGATAGTCGATATGGAAACGGTGATGCACAAAACCCGCTCCATGTCGGACGGTCAGATTGAGGATATAGAAGCGGTCACCGCAGACGTAAAGCACGTAAGGCGGGAACTGGAAAACCGCAGCAATGTCGCCCTGTCGAAGGCGTGTGTAGCCGCCGCAGGAAGAACGCTGAAAACACTCCGTGCATCGTGGGAGCATAAACTCCCCCTCAACAGGACGATAACCGACGAAGCACTCAAGGCGACCGAGCTTGACGCCGTTCGCCGCACCTGCGAGGCGTTCTCCAAGAACAATGCGGAGGGTGCGGGGTTCTACTGCGTGGGACACAGCGTAATTGAGCGGAAACTGGACGGCTTCAAGACCGCCAAGCCCGAGGGACACCGCGGCGAGAGTCTTGTCACGGAGATAATCGCGGCTTTTCTCCCCGTCAATGTGGTGGAGAGCCTGTGTGCCGTTGTCGAGGGTGCGGGTATGGAGGTTTCGGGGCTGACGCTCGAGCCTATCGCCGCTATGAACGCGGTGGTTTCCCCCGAACTGCGTGTTATCAACCTCGCACTGTGCGATATCGGTGCGGGAACCTCCGATGTGGCAGTTTCGCGTGATGGCAGCGTCACCGCCTACGGCATGGCGACCGTTGCGGGCGATGAAATCACCGAAGCACTGATGAAAGCACTTTTGGTGGATTTCCCGACTGCGGAAAAGATAAAAACCTCGTCCGAAGAAGAAATTTCGTATACCAATATTCTCACTCTCCCCGGCACAGTCACCCGCAACCGCGTGGACGAGATAATCGCCCCCGCCGTGCGTGACCTCGCACGGACGATAGCCGCCGAAATTATCAAGGCAAACGGCGAAGTGCCGCAAGCGGTGTTCTTAGTTGGCGGCAGCAGCAAGCTGCGTTCGCTCCCGCAGTTCCTTTCGGAGGAACTGGGGCTTGATGTTACCCGCATAATCGCGGGAAACCGCGATACGCTCCGCGGAATTATCGCCCCCGACGATATGAAGCTCGGCGGCGAACACTCCACACCTATCGGAATCGCAGTAAGTGCGGGAGAGGGCGTGCAGTACGACTTCACGACCATCACGATAAACGGCAGGAAGTACCGAGCACCCGACACCAGCCGACTTACGGTATTCGAGCTGCTGACATTCGCGAAAATAAAGCCCGAACAGCTTATCGCAGGCGGCGGAAAGAGCCTGTCTTTCACGATTTCGGGCGAAAAGAAGCTGCTCCGCGGCGAACCCGCGAAGCCGTCCGAGATTACGGTGAACGACAACCCCGCTTCTCTCAATACCACCGTCAAAAAGGGCGACGAAATCAATGTCGTAATCGCCCAAAAAGGTGCGGACGCGTCGGCAAAGCTCTCCGACTACTTTGATATGTCGCTGGTGAAGTCGGTAACGGTAACTCTGCTTGGCGAAAAGCACCGTGCGGGAAGATATTTACTTGTAAACGGACGAGAAATCACCGCCGACCGCCGTATTCAGGAGGGGGACGACATCTCGCTTGTCGAGATTCGCACTCTCGGCGAACTTTTGGCTTCGCTGTCGATTGAGGATACGGGCGACTTTTTGGTGAATGACGACCCGCAGACCTCGGGCTATATGCTTAATAGCGGCGATATTATTTCACGCAGAATCCCTGCTCCCGAGCCGCCCAAGCCGACACCGCAGCCGACTGCAGAGCCGCTCCCCGAGCCGACCGCCGTTCCCAAGGAATCTCCAAAGGAATCTCCCAATAACGGAAACCCCACCATCACGATAAACGGCATTGAAACCGAGTTCCCCGTCCGTGCGGACGGCAGACCGCCGATTTTCCTTGATGTGGCAGCGGCATTCTCCGACAATCCCACCGAGCTTTTGAAACTCGCCCGCACCATCACCCTCAACGGAAAAATAGCACGTCTGGACGAAGTGATACATAGCGGAGATATTATAGTAATCGAGTAATTTATTCAGATAGGTAGAAAATGAAAATAAAGGCAAAATTTTTGAGTGCGATAACCGCAATCTCGCTGCTGTGCTGGGTATGCGGCTGTACGCCCATTCCCGACAAAATCCCCGAAAGCAGCACAACGACCACCACTGAGGATAACAGCACCCCAGAAAGCAGCAGCCTTAAACCCACCTACAACGAAATTGAGTTTAAGGACTACTACATCTACGAGCAGGATTTCCGCGTTATTCTCGGTGCGGAGAGCGGAGTGTTTGACGGGGCGTTAAGCAACGTGGGCGACTTCAACGGCACAGGCTTTGTCAAAATGCGTAAGGGGAACACGCTCACCCATATCCTCAATGTCAACACCACGCAGCACTATTCGATAGTGCTTGCCGTGCGTTCGGACGAGGGAGCGGCTATTTCGCTGCGGGTGGGAGAAAAGCTATGCGGCTCGTACTACGTCCCGAAATACGAGCAGACGGAGGAAAACCCCGAATACAAGTTCGAGTATATCACAATCGACCACATCTATCTTGAAGCGGGGCAGAATGTGCTGAAATTCACCGTGGACGAAGGCACTGCGGACATTGACTTCATCATTGCAGAGAATTCCACCAAAGTTCCGCAGGAGTATTATGACGTGACATCGGGTGCTGCAAGCAGCTATGCCTCGGTGCATACCGTCAATGTAATGCGGTACTTGTCGGAGGTTTACGGAATATCCATCATCACCGCCCAGAACACCTCTCCCGCCACCAATGCGGAGTTGGAGGCGGTGTACAACGCGACCGGACGTTACCCCGCAATCCGCAGCAGCGAGATTGCGTATGCTCTGCTCACTGACGAGGCAAGCACCGAGCGTATCAAGCGGGAAACGGAACTCGCCCTCGAATGGACGAAAAAAGGCGGCTTGCAGGCGTACACTTGGCACTGGTTCTCCCCGAACTATATACGCGGAGTAAACCTCGCCGATATGAACACGGACAATCTCTTCAAAAATCAGACTCCCGAGAATGCCGCAATGCTGGACGACGCACAGCTGGAAGCACTGCTTTCTAACAACTTCATTACCCCCGAACTTGCGGCGATGATAAGGGATATCGACAAACTCGCCGCTATATTCAAGCTGTTTGACGAACAGGGGCAGACTATCCTCTTTGCACCGCTGCCCAACGGCGACATCGGCAAGTACTGGTGGGGAAAGTCGCCTGAGATGTACAAGACTTTGTGGCAGTTCGTGTTCGACCGTATGTGCAACTACCACAAATTAAAATGCCTTATCTGGGTATGGAACGGCAGCGATATGGACTACTTCCCGAACAGCGGTGTTGATATTATCGGGCAGTCGTTCTACGAGGCGGAGGACAGCTCGTTTGCGGGACGATTTGCCGCACTCGCCGAAAACTGTCCGACCTCCAGACCTATTGCGATAACCGCCTGTGACGTTCTCCCGAATCTCGACTATCTCTCACGCGATAACGCACTGTGGCTGTGGGCGGCACCCGAGGCGGGAGCGTACACCCTGAGCGTCAGCGGAGCACTTTCCGAGGAATACAACTCCGTCCAGAAGATGAAGAATTTTTACAATCACAAGAATACTATCACTCTTGACGAGCTGCCAAATTTCGATGCGTTGTTCTGATTTTTTGGGGGCTTTGCCCCCAACTCCCCCCTTGTTTTACTCTGTATCACGAGGCGTTTTGGAGTTTTTGTTTTTTCTTCTATACGAGATTTCCCCCTATCCCCCTGCCCCCTTCCCCCGTTGGGGGGAGGGGGTTATTTATATACGTATGCAGAGGGGTGCTAACGCACCCCTCTGCAC
>JBJESA010000058.1:0-4039 GCA_051882535.1 Oscillospiraceae bacterium | reverse complement strand
GTCGTAATCCTTGTTTTTTGCCATTTCTACCGCTGCCATTCCGTCTGCGGCTTCGTCAACCTCGTGACCCTCGAACTCCGCGTATTCTTTCAGAACTTCGCGGATATTCTCTTCATCATCTACTACCAAAATTTTGTACATACAAACCCTCCGTCATTAGTGGATTTACTCGATTGCGAAAGATTTCCTCTAAAAAAACGGCGTTCTTTTCATAATTCAGAGAAGAACGCCCTAACTCACGAGAGGAAACTATGAACATTGCCTGTCGGTTTATCCCGACAAATCAATTATACATTAAAAATATGAAAAGAGTGTGATAGAACGATAAATATTACGTAAATACTCATTCTTCAATTTCCCCGAAGAAGTTGATAACGTCATTCATCTTAACATCAATCAAATCAGGGACGCCTGTCTTATAATGATTTCCTCCGGGACTTTCAAGAATGAGTTCGGTAGGCTCTTCCGGTATGTATTGCGGGATTTTTAACTCAATAACAACCTTCCCGTTCATTTCTTCCATTGAGAATATACCGTCGCACTCTTTTACAAAACGCTTGATAATCGGAATACCGAGTCCCACTCGCTGGAAGTTGAAATTTCGATCGAAATTATCGCGATTCTTCTCATCTACAAAATAGATGCTGTCGTTTACGACTTTCATTACTACATATCTTGTATCCTTCTCGAGTACAGACGAAAGCAAAACAAGCGGAATGGTGTTTCCGGGCGAATAAAGCAACGCATTCTGGAGTGCGTTTATCAAGGCGGTCATAGCATAACGTTTATCTGAGAGAATGTAGTATTCTTCAGCGTCAGATTCGAACTCTATTGCTCGTCCGCATTTCTTCAAAAGCGTATTGCAGCGGATTATGATATCCTTAATCAAGAAATGTATCTGAATAGGTGTAGGATCCTGTTTCTTAAACATCAATTCAACAATGCTTGAAATGTTATAATTATCCGAATTCAGTGCATTAAGGCTACGCTTTAATTCATACAATTTGTCAGACAATTCAAACTCCTTGCGTTCACGCAGAGATTTCTCTAAAACATTTGAACCCATCCATAAATCTGCAATATTCTTATTCATGGATTGTGAATACGGCATTATATGGTCATAAAAATCCGTAAACTCTGCAATTGAATACACTTCCTGCACATCAAAAAACTCGCAAAAATAAAACTCATCCAAAAACGGAAACACTCTGACAGAATACTTTATTCCATTCATCGACACCATTGCTTTTGATTCTTTTGTAATAGGTCTTTTAATTTCCGTGAGCATACAAGAAGCCAGCTGTCTTCCCTTCTCAAAAAAACCTTCTCGATTGCAATACAGGCATGTCAGATTACCATCAAGTATAGCTGCCGGTGTATTGAAAGAATTACACACCTTTTCGATGAATAAACGCTGTTCAAACTCCATAATTATCACCCAAAAATCAAAATACAAATTTCATTATCGAATTATTTAAAACACATTGCAAATCAAATAAGAGAATCCATCTCGTCAAGCAGAGATGAAAACATTTTTAATGCGTCATCAACAGCCTTTGTATCCATCATATCCACACCCGCCCCACGAAGCAAAGTAATCGGGTCAGCAGAACAGCCACCGCTCAAAAATCCGATATAGTCACGCACAGCAGGCTCGCCCTCATTCAGGATTCGCTGCGACAATGCAATCGCTGCAGAAAAACCTGTCGCATATTGATACACATAGTAGTCATAGTAGAAATGAGGTATTCTCGCCCACTCCATATCCAGCTCGCTGTCAACAACTAAATCCTCGCCGTAATAATCTACATTGAGTTGGTGGTACATCTCACAGAGATTTTCTGCGGTAAGGCTCTCGCCTCTCTCAACCTTTTCGTTAATCATCAACTCAAACTCCGCAAACATCGTTTGACGAAACAGAGTAGTCCTGAACTGCTCAAGGAAGTAGTTTACAAGATATGCCCTACGCTTCTTATCAGTAGTACTTTTGAGCAGATGCTGCATAAGCAGGCTCTCGTTACAAGTTGACGCAACCTCGGCTACAAAAATCACATAATCGGCATAGGCAACGGGCTGATTCTTGTTTGACAGATATGAATGGATTGCATGACCCATTTCGTGAGCCAGAGTAAATTCCCAGTTAAGCGTATTCTTATAGTTCAAAAGAACGTAAGGGTGAACCCTTGCACCTGACGAATATGCACCGCTTCTCTTGCCCTCATTCTCATAGATGTCAATCCATTTATTCTCAAAACCTTCAAGGAAGATTTTACGATACTCTTCGCCCATAGGTGCCAAGGAATCGTACACTTCCTGTTTCGCCTGCTCAAACGGAACATTATCATCAATTCCGCCTACAATAGGAGTATACAAATCGTATGCGTGAAGCTCGTCAACCCCAAGTGCCTTTTTGCGAATCTTAACGTATCTGTGCATCAATCCAAGGTTTGCACGAACTGCTTCAATCAGCTTGCGGTAAACCGCAGTATCAACCTCATTGTGGCTCAATGCCGCCTCAAGAGTGGAGTTGTACTTTCTCGCTCTGGCACTAAACACCAATGTCTTTACTTGAGCAGAAAGCATCGCGGCAGAAGTGTTCTTGAAATTTTCGTATACGCTATACAACGACTCAAACGCAGATTTTCTGAGGACTCTATCGCTATTCTGAACAAGAGGGATATAGCTCTCATGAGTGACCTGATGAGGCTTTCCGTCCTTATCCACTGCATCGGGGAACTTCAAATCAGCATCGTTAAACATCGAGAAGATATTCTCGGGTGTGCCAATCATCTCACCACTGAGTGCAAGGAGTTTTTCCTCGTTTTCAGAAAGAATATGCTCACGCATAACTCTGATTTTATCAAGCGACCGCTTATACAATCTCAAATCTTCGCAAGAAGCATAAAATGCGTCAAGTGTTTCATCGGGAATTGAAAGTATTTCGGGTGTAGCAAAAGCAGATGCCTCGCCAATCTGCACATAAAGCATAGACAAGCGATTTGTCATATCCTGATACTTCGCCACTCTGGTATCCTCGTCAGATTTCCGCTGGGCATAATTTCCGAGAGCGTCAAGGAGTACCGTCAACTCGTCATCTTCGCGGAGGAACTCAAGCAGCTTCTCAGCCGATTCACCCAAAAGTCCCTTAAAACCTGCAATTCTCTCTGCATAACTACGGGCTTTAGCAAAATCTGCCTCCCAAAGTTCATCAGAAGCATAAATATCGTTAATCGACCACTTATATTCGGCGGAAACCTCCGCCCTCGAAGTAATTCTTTCAGCCATACCTTACCTCATTCTTTTTTGTATTTTAGGTCTGAGAAGTTTCTCGTAGAACGGTTTTAGCAAAGCTAAAAACGTATCGTAAATCAAGAAAGCAAAAGCACCCATTCCGAGAAGAATCAATGGGCCGTACTCTCCGAACTCTCCCATATCCTCCAGAAGTGCCGTCATTCCAAACAAGTGAATCAGAATCTGATACGCACCCACAGCAGTCACTGCATACAAAGCAAGCTTCGTTATTGTGCGGAGGACAAATGTTGGAACTTTCTGAAAGTATTCCCTTAAAATGGGATAATATCCAAGCAGAAACAAGTACATCATTGAGGCCTCGTAGTTCATTGTGAGCAAAAAGCATAGAATAGCCACTGCCAAATAACTCACCAAGCCATACTTTACCCCAAGCTGCTCACGGACTACCCAAATCAATATTCCTGCCACAGCAGGACTGATGTACTCGAAAGACGGCACCATGCCCAGAATAAACATCAAAGCAAGTGCCAGACCGCACATTATTCCGCAAAGCGAAACAACATACCCGATACTTGGCTTATTTTCTTCTCTCCTGCCCATAGAACTCCATGCTCTTTTCTTTACGCTCTTTGCCAACTCTCAAAATCTCACGAAGAGTGTCTATATCATCGTTCATTATTGCATCTCTGTACTCACCCAGCGAATTAATGATACTTTTTACCTCAAAGAGAATTGCTTCCTTATTGCACATAAACAGACTGGACCACATATCTTCATTAAGGTATGC
>JBJESA010000057.1:0-4070 GCA_051882535.1 Oscillospiraceae bacterium | reverse complement strand
ATATATACGGCTCCGCGGGCAGGAATTTCTCTGCTCGGACAACGAAGTGTCTGTTCTCGCACGAAAGCTTACCGGAGTATATGGAACAATTACGACAAAACTTGATTTCTCCCCCGAAGTATACCAACATTCCGCCGGACTTATTCTTTACTACGACAATATGAATTTTCTCTATCTTCGTAAATACTTCAGTGAAACGCTTGGTTGCCCTGCAATAAGCGTATTTCAGATAGAAAACGGCGTGGTTGATGAGCATACAGATACCCGAATAACCGCACCAGACGGAGAACTCTATTTCAGAATGATTCTGAATGGTCGCGAAATTCACTGTGAATGGAGCACGGACGGAGAAAAGTTCCGCTCCATCGGCGGAGAATTCGACCTCACGAAATACTCCGATGAATACAGCAAGTATGGTCGATACACAGGAACTTTTGTCGGCATAGCCTGCCAAGATGCACTCTACCGCACCAAAACAGCAGATTTCGACTTCTTTGATTATGATATTGATGAAGAAAAACGACCGCTTGTTCTGTAAAAATGTTCATAGATTACAAAAATCCCCCGTGTTTTCACGGGGGATTTGTTATTGATTCAGAATCAGATTATGTAGGGCATTACGGTAATTTCATCGCCCTCACCCGACAGTCTGAATGCATTTTCGGGAATCTCAACAGTCGGATCACGCAATACCTTCTCCGCATCATTTCTGGGACACGGTAACACCACTTTATGCTTGAACAAAGGATAGAGCGTCTGGTCGAACAACGAAAGATTGGAAGCCACAAACATAAAGTGCAGTCCCATCGTCGGTCCCTTGACAAGTGCCTTTGTCAAGTTGGACATGGCGTCATCAGCACCAATTGCGGCAAGCAATGTATCGGCTCCCAGCACAATCTCGAATGCATTGGAATGTCTGCCCTCGGCAATATCGGCAGCTATCTCCTTAACTCTGCCAATTGCAGTATCGCCTTCGAATACCTGAACACCCTGAGCTGCTCCGATCTGCATCATCTCGTTGTATACAGGATTGCTTCTGAATGCAAGAACCTCTACAGGAATTTCCTGTTCACACAGCGATGAAAGAACGGCGAATACTACGCTAAGTCCTTTGCTCTTTTCACGTGTAGGAACAAGTGCCAGCACATTCTCACCAAAATCATTAAAGAGATGTACAGGATACTCCGATTCAAGTCTGCAAGGCTCGCCAAAGAACAAGAGCGTATCTCCATTTGCTCTTTCAGCGATAAGCTGAGAGCGTTCTTCATGCCGATCTTCATAAAGGGGCATAAACTTTCTGTTGATAATAAGCGGATACTTTTCGACGTAAGTGTCAATATCGTCATTGAATTCTTCAATTGAGGTGTAGGACAGATAGTTGCCAACAGGCTCATATACCAAACGAACAAGAGCACCGCCGTAACCTTGAACTGCAACATACGCACTTCCCGCAGGTATTCTGCTGACGGAGGCAAGCTCGCCCTCACGCAGCGAGAATCCGCTGAACATCTCATTAATATCCAAATCGCAAGATGGGAGTGCAGCTACACTATTAATGGAGCAGTTCTTGAAACAATCGGGACGCTTTCCATTCTCGGAGAAACTCTCGCCAACAAGCACGAAGTGAATTCCGTAGTTTCCGCAGTACTTCAAAATACCATTTAGCTTTGCAGTGTAGTTTCTGCCGAACTGCTTCGACTTCTCAATCTTGGCAAGTACAGCCGGGAACTCATTAACAACAACGACAACTCTCGGCAAATACTCACCACCGGGAAGACTGCTGTAGTTTCTCCAGCCATTCTGGTCAAACAAATTAATTCTGTATTCCAGCTCTCTGTCAAGAGTATCAATCGCATCAAGGGCGGTTTCCGCACTGCCATCTGCAACAAGGAACCTGATATGAGCAGCGGGATTTTCCGCATATTTCATAAGTTCACCGCCGCCAAAGTCGAACACCCACAATTCCGTATCATCGGGGTGTGTGGTTCCAATAACCGACGAGATAATCATATCGGTCATTTGCAGACGTTCTTCACTGCGTTTACCACATATATAGGAAACATCGCCATTAATATCGAAATAAACAGGCTTCTTACCCAGACCGTTGCCCAACATGATAGGCTTAAGAGATTTGTTTCTCTCGGAAGAAGTGGTTTCGTTACGATTAGCGTCTTCGGCAACTTCTTCGGCAGCAGCAGTCTCCGCTTCGGAATCAGCATTTGCCTCCTCAACAGACTGCTCTACAGCTTCGGCAGCAGAGTTCTCAACCTCGGTAGCTTTTTCGTCGGAAGAACGTTCTTCACCCGCATCAGAATCTGTTTCAGGTTCGGTATTAGCTTCGGACTGTTCTGCATTCTCAACAGCTGATTCTGCTTCATAAACAGGCTCCGCAACAGGAGCAGGTTCAGGCGTAGTTTCAACCGGTGCAGCAGCGGGTGCGGCAGGAGCCACGAATGCAGCGGGTGCAACAGGTTCCGCTACAGGCTGTGCCACAGGCTGAACTGAAGAAGCGGCTGCTGCCTGCTGTGTTGCAATCTGGCGGCGACGGTCAACATACTCTCTGCGGATATCCTCGGGGATATCGGAGGGTGCAGAATACCAGAAGAAACTCTCACGCAGTTTCTCAATCCAAAATCCGCCGTTCTTGCTGCGGATAGAGAGCGAAATCTCGCGGATTTCCTGTTCTGCGGGAGTAGCGGGGATAGAATTATCATGCGTCAGGACAACCAAAACGCCAAGCTCTGCTACCTTCTTGAACATTGATGTGCAGCACTCAACCACATCAGCATCATATTTCTCTGGAAAGCCGTGCATAACAAGAATTCGTGATACCACATCGTGAGTTGGAGCCGCTTGTGCCTTAGCACAGAAATCCTTTACTCTGCTGTCAATTTCATCAACTGTCTGAGGAACAACAACAAAGGGATTAATGCCCTTTCCGAGCATAGAAATATGACCGAGGCAATCGGGAGAATTTGTAGAAGGCTCGCACAAGAGGCAATCTGTGATATTATGACCGACATACTTAATTATATTAAGTAGTAAACGCTGGATACCGCCAAATAAATACTGCTGGTTACGTTCATCATAATCAAGATATAAAATGCTACCGTTCTGAAGACTCAAATGCAAAGGTGCACCGATGGTATGTGCCGCGGCATTATACTCGCCGTTAGAGGCAAGCGACAAATCTTGCTCAACATCAAACGGAACCGAAAGCTTAACTCTACGCTGTCCCAGGCTGACAAAAGACTTATCGGGAAGATTAGCCGTACCGGTGCTGTTGAACGCTGATTTATCAAACATCAGCGTCTTGAGATAATTCTTGAACTCCTCGGACTGCACATATTCCTTTACAGCGGCATCGTGCTTCGCCTTGCGGTCGTTGATAGCGGCTACATCGCTGTCGTACTGACGCTTAGCCTGCACCTTACTGCCCTCAATCAGCTTACGGGTTTGCTCGATTTTTTCTTCATAAAACAGCTTCTGACCGGTTGCTTTGGTGTACAGGGTTTCGGCATTCATATCGTTGCGTGAATCGAGCTTTATCGTCTGACGAATACTTTCAAGAGCACCCTCGGACGTTTCAAATGCAGTTGATGCTTCTTCCAAATCACTTGCCTGAGCATGTTCACGTGCATAGTCGATGAAGTATTGGAGTTTGCTCATCTTAGTGCGAATTTCCTGAATCTTCTCTGCTAAATCCCTTTCAGATGATTCACAATAGTCCGTATATTCTTTGGAGGCATTCTCCATATCAAGGGCAATCTGCTTTTCCTCGCGGGACATTTCAGCAAATTTTTCCAAGATTTCGTTCACTATTTCGGCCATAACGGTTTCTCCTTAATTCATTAGTTCACATTTAGAGGAATTATTTTGAACACAACTCCACTATTCTAATTATACATAAAATATTATTGCGTGTCAATAGATTTTATTAATTTTGTACAGTTTTACTGTAAATATTTTCTATTTCACATTTTGGATATAAATTAGGGGGATTTCTCCCCCTAATTCAGTCTGTCGAAAAACCACCCTTTGACAAGTGCAAAAGGCGGTTTTAAATTATG
>JBJESA010000056.1:0-4077 GCA_051882535.1 Oscillospiraceae bacterium | reverse complement strand
TTATCGCGGACAGGCTGACAAAGGCTATTTCCTGTGTGTTCTGTGCATTGTCGGCTAGAGTGAACGGCGTTGATTATGTTTATCTAGCCGGATTTCACGAAAACTCGGTTCAGTTTCTTGATACGTTCCTGCTGATTTTCCTTGCGGCAGGTCTGGCGCTTCTGCCCTGCGCGTATTGCGTTATGCGCTATGGCGAAAAGGAAAACAATTTCTCGAAAGGATAATAAAACTATGGCAAAACCCATTTTATTAGTAGTAATGGATGGCGTCGGCTTCTCTAAGACAGGTCTTGGCGACGCTGTTACCGAAGCTCACACCCCCACGCTTGATTGGCTGATGGCGAATTGCCCTATGACAAAGCTTAAGGCGCACGGCGACGCCGTTGGTCTGCCCTCTGACGACGACATGGGCAACTCCGAGGTAGGTCACAATGCGATAGGCTGCGGTCAGATCTACTCCCAGGGTGCAAAGCTCGTAAACGAGAGCATCGAGAGCGGCAAGATGTACGAGTCCTCCGCGTGGAAAGAGCTTGTTGCTAACTGCAAGTCCAAGAATTCCACCATGCACTTTATCGGATTGCTTTCGGACGGTAATGTACACTCGAATATTTCTCATCTGTTTAATATGCTCAAGAGAGCAAAGGCTGAGGGAGTGTCAAAGGCTCGCGTTCATATTCTTCTTGACGGACGCGATGTTCCCGCAACTTCCGCACCTATTTACATTGAGCAGCTGGAAAAGGTGCTGGCTGAACTCAATGACGCTTCGTTCGACGGAAAGATTGCGTCGGGCGGTGGCCGTATGAAGATTACCATGGACAGATATCAGGCTGACTGGGCTATGGTTGAGCGTGGCTGGAATACTCACGTTAAGGGTGAGGGTCGCCAGTTCGCTTCGGCTCTTGAGGCAGTTGAAACTCTTCGTGCAGAAACCGGCGTTATCGACCAGGATTTGCCCGCGTTTGTTATCGCAAAGGACGGCGAGCCTGTCGGCAAGATTGTTGACGGCGACAGCGTTATCCTCTTCAACTTCCGCGGTGACAGAGCAATCGAGATGTCTATGGCGTTCGATATGGACGACTTCACACACTTTGAGCGTGGTGGCAAGCCCGATGTATGCTATGCCGGAATGCTCCAGTATGACGGCGATTTGAAGCTCCCCGCACGTTACCTTGTAAATCCTCCCGAGATTACAAACACTCTTTCCGAGGTGCTTGTAAAGGCCGGACTTCGCCAGTATGCCGTTTCCGAAACACAGAAGTACGGTCACGTTACTTACTTCTGGAACGGAAACCGCAGCGGTAAGTTCTCCGAGGAACTTGAAACATTCAAGGAGATTCCTTCCGATAACGTTAGCTTCGACCAGCGTCCTTGGATGAAGAGTGCGGATATCGTTGACGACCTTATTGAGGCTATACAGTCCAAAAAGTACGATTTCCTTCGCTGCAACTTCCCCAACGGCGATATGGTAGGTCATACAGGCTCTATGGAGGCTACTATCATCGGTGTTGAGTCGGTTGATATCGGTCTTGCAAGACTGAAGAAGGTATGCGATGAGTATGGCGTAACCATGCTCGTAACCGCAGACCACGGAAATGCGGACGAGATGCTCGAAAAGAACAAGAAGGGCGAGGTTCAGGTCAGAACCGCACACTCGCTCAACCCCGTTCCTTTTATCATCTATGATAAGGACGTACAGTATACCATCAAAGACGGCAACTATGGTCTTGCCAATGTTGCACCCACGGTTGTCAAGATGCTGGGTCTTACTGCTCCCGAGTGCTGGGAAGACAGCATGATTTAAATTTGGTGCGTTTATCATAATATGACAGAAATTCCCGACAGAAATGTCGGGAATTTTTGTATTTGTGCATTTTGCATAATTTATGATAATAAAAAACTTTTTGTTTTGTAATTATTTTTTGCAAAAACACTTGACAAATCGGAGTAAATGTGGTAAATTATATTTAGCACTCAAAGAGATAGAGTGCTAAAAAAGAAAGCCGCAAATTGGGAGGAGGGGAATACGTGGACAAGAGATCTTCTGATATCCTGTCGGCAATAATTGACGAATATATCAGAACCGGAGAACCGGTTGGCTCAAAGGCTCTTGCCGAGAAGCATGACTTCGGAGTTTCCTCCGCGACTATCCGCAACACAATGGCAGCACTGGAGCAGGAAGGTTACCTTGGTCACCCGCATACTTCAGCGGGCCGCGTGCCAACATATAAGGGGTTTCGGTATTATGTTGAAAACCTGATGAATCCCGAGCCTATCGACCCCGATTTGATAAACGAGATTGATAGTATGCTGGACAGCGGTGCGGTTTCGGACGATGCGATTGTCCAGAGTGCTTCTACTGCTCTTGCAGAGATTACAAAATGTGCAACGATTGCGACAAACCATTCGTCAAAGTTCTCGGTAATCACCAAGGTGGACGTTATTCCCACAGGCAAACGAATGTATATACTGCTTATGATTACGTCAAACGGTAGTATCAAAAACAAAGTGTGCCGAATGGAGTGCGACCTTACTCACGAGCAGACTGCGGATTTCACGAAGTTCCTCAATGAGCATCTGAGCGGTGTAAATCTCGAGAATATGTCTGAGGAATACATTGATAAACTCTCCGAAGCACTGACCGGATATATGATAGCTTTAAACCCCCTGCTTCACGCGGTGTTTGAGCTTTCAGAGGAAATGATGCGGGATAATGTTGAGGTGAAGGGTGAAGCAAATCTGCTGTCCTGTCCGGAATTCCCGATGCAGGAGATTGTTAAGTTCATCGAGCATAAGGCAGACCTTTCCGAGCTGTTGGACAGTGCATTCTCCGGAATCAATATCCAGTTCGGAAGTGAGGACGGGTCGTTTGCAATTTCGAATGGTGCAATGGTAAGCGTAAGCTACTACAAAGACGGCAAACCGGCGGGTACGCTGGGTGTTGTGGGACCGATGCGACTTGATTATCGCAAAGTAATCCCTTATATGGAGTATTTGAGTCAGAAAGTGACGCGGCTGCTTTCCGAGGAGACTTCCCCGAAAGCGATAACGTCCGGTATAGAAAGAGAGGATGACGACAAAGATGATAAATGACGAAGAAAAAGAAATAGTGGACGAGGTTAAGGAAGAAGTTTCCGAAGAAATCCCCGAAAAGGAGAGCGATGATAATGAACAAAGCGAAGAAACCGCTCCCGAGCAGGCTGAGAATAAGATAGCCGAAGAACTTGCGGCTGTTAAAGACCAGCTGCTCAGAACGATGGCGGAATACGACAATTTCAGAAAACGTTCTGCTCGTGAGAAGGACGCGTTGAGGGTTGACATTATCGCGAACGTAATGACGAAGTTTTTGCCGATTCTCGACAATCTTCAAAGAGCACTCGATGCGGAATGTACCGATGAGAACTACAAGAAGGGTGTTGAGATGATTGACGACAGTTTCCTCGAAACGCTCAAAAGTCTTGGCGTAGAGGAAATTGAAAGCGATGGAGTGCCGTTCGATCCCACAATGCATCAGGCAGTTCACCGCATGAAGAGCGATGAAGCGGAGAGCGGAACGGTTCTTCAAACATTCGCAAAGGGCTATAAAATCGGCGACAAGGTAATCAGATTTGCAATGGTTGCCGTTGCTGAATAACTAATAGAACAAATTTCAGGAGGATATTATTATGAGCAAGATTATTGGTATTGACTTGGGTACAACTAACAGCTGCGTATCTGTTATCGAAGGCGGCGAGCCTGTTGTAATCACAAACTCTGAGGGCAGCAGAACTACTCCCTCTGTCGTAGCATTCACAAAGGACGGCGAAAGACTTGTAGGTCAGCTCGCAAAGAACCAGGCGGTTCAGAACCCCGATAAGACGGTTATTTCCATTAAGCGTCACATGGGCAGCGACTACAAGGTAGACATCGACGGCAAGAAGTACACTCCTCAGGAGATTTCCGCAATGATTCTCCAGAAGCTGAAGGCAGACGCTGAAAGCTATCTCGGAGAGAAGGTAACAGAAGCGGTTATCACAGTTCCCGCATACTTCACCGACTCCCAGCGTCAGGCTACAAAGGACGCAGGTCAGATTGCAGGTCT
>JBJESA010000055.1:0-4083 GCA_051882535.1 Oscillospiraceae bacterium | reverse complement strand
GACTACATAAAGTAATTTATTGGAGGTTATTACTATGAAAACAATTCATACCGACAACGCACCCGCAGCAATCGGACCTTACGTTCAGGCAAAGGTAACCGGCAGCCTTGTTTACTCGTCGGGACAGATTCCGATAGACCCCGCAACAGGCAACCTCGTTGAGGGTGGAATTGAGGAGCAGACCAAGCGTGTTTGCGAGAATCTTAAGGCTGTTCTCGAAGCGGCGGGAAGCTCGCTTACTAAGGTCGTAAAGACCAATTGCTACCTCAAAGACATCAACGACTTCGCTGCATTTAACGCAGTTTACGCTGAGTACTTCACCGAGAAGCCCGCACGCTCATGCGTTGGCGGTCTGCAAATCCCCAAGGGGGCACTCGTTGAGGTTGAGGTTATCGCTGAAATCTGACAGACTCACGCTCTAGGCATATGAAAAAACACGAATCCGCTTTTGATACGACTGTCAAAAGCGGTTTTGCGTTCTCTTTAACTATTACATCGCAATTCGATTAACGAATCCGAGGTGACAAAATGATTATTGAAACGGAACGATTGTATTTTCGTGAGATGAAGCAGTCCGACTTCAACTCGCTGTGCAAGATATTGCAGGATGAAGAAACAATGTATGCGTACGAAGGTGCGTTTTCCGACGCAGAGGTGCAGGAGTGGCTGGACAGACAAATTTCACGCTATCAAAAATGGGACTTTGGTTTGTGGGCTGTTATTCTCAAAGAAACAGACGAAATGATTGGTCAATGCGGGCTTACAATGCAGCCTTGGAAAAACGAGGAGGTTCTTGAAATCGGATATCTTTTTCAACGGGCATTTTGGCACAAAGGATATGCAATTGAAGCAGCGAAGGCTTGCAAGAAATATGCTTTTGAAAATCTGAATGCCAATGAGGTATGCTCCATCATAAGGGACACAAACACCGCCTCACAAAACGTGGCAATCCGCAACGGAATGACTGTTGCGGATACATGGACAAAGCACTACCGAGGTGTGGATATGCCACATTTACGATACATTGTGCAACGATAACAACAAAAAGACCGAGATTTTTCTTGAGCTTTCAGCTTGTCGAAGAAGTATAAGAACAGGCTGTCGAGAAAGGTACAGATACGAGGAAACGGCACCACGGCTAGGCTTTGTGCCTGCCGTGGTGCCGTTGACGAAGTAGATGTGCCTTTATCGACAGCCTGTTATTAGCTTTCAAGCATTGACGCAATTAGTTCCTTAAGACGTGCTACCGCTGTTTCGGGATTGAGCTTCTCGGAGAGCTTCTTATCTCTGGAAGAAAGCTCAAACACTCCCTCGTCGAGGTTTCTGGGGCTGATTACCACTCTCAGCGGAACGCCAAGCAAATCCGCGTCCGAGAACATAACGCCTGCTCTGACATTTCTATCGTCGAAGATTACTTCAACACCGGCATTCTGCAAATCCTCGTAGAGTTTGTCCGCCGCTTCTCTTACACGCTCGTCATCTGCACGAACTGCACAGAGATGAACCTGCCACGGTGCAATCGCCATCGGCCAGATAGGTCCGTAATCATCGTGCGAGGACTCGCAAACCGAAGCCGCCAGACGTCCGACGCCTATTCCGTAGCAGCCCATAATCGGGGTCTGCTCCTTGCCGTCTTTATCGAGATAGGTCATACCCATCGACTTGGAATACTTAGTGCCAAGCTGGAAGATATTGCCGACTTCAATACCGCGGGAGATGGAAATCATCTTCTTGCCGCACTCGGGGCAAATTCCGCCGTCGGTAATCTTCGAGAAATCGTGATACTCGGCATCAGGAACATCACGCTTCATATCAAGTCCTGTGAGATGGTACTCGGTCTTGTTTGCACCGCAGGAGAGATTGTTTGCGTTCTCCAGCGAAGAATCGTAAAGAACAGTGCAAGGAGCGTTTACTTTAAGGTTTACGGGACCGATATATCCCGCATTCAGTCCGCAATCCTCGGTAATAACTGCGGGGTGAATCTCGCAGCCAAGGAAATTGGTAACCTTGGTTTCATTGATGTCCAAATCGCCGCGTGTGAAGATAACAACAAAACTGTCGTCAACATTCTTCTGGTAAACAACCGCCTTGCAGCTCTTGTTGAGCGGCATTTTAAGGAATTCGCAGATATCCTCAATGGTGTGAATATCGGGAGTGTACACTTCCTTGAGTTCCTCGGAAACATCGTCACGCAAATCCTCAACAATAGACTTCGCAGCTTCTACGTTTGCGGTGTAGCCGCACTCCTTGCAGATTGCAATGCTGTCCTCGCCTATGGGAGTGAGCAACATAAACTCGTGAGAAACGCTGCCGCCCATCATTCCGCTGTCGGACTTTACAGAGATTACGTTCGGAGCACCGCAACGCTTGTAGATTCTCTCGTAAGCCTTGTGGCAACGCTGATAGTACTCCTCCAAATCCTCCTGAGAGGTGTGGAAAGAATATGCGTCCTTCATTGTGAACTCACGAACACGGATAAGACCGCCGCGAGGACGTGCCTCATCACGGAACTTTGTCTGAATCTGATAAATCATAAAGGGGTACTTGGTGTAGGAATTAGCATACTCACGCACCAGCTGAACAGCCGCCTCTTCGTGGGTCATACCAAGCACCATAGGCTGATGGTTTCTGTCCTTGAAACGGAGAAGCTCGCTGCCAATGCTGGTAAATCTGCCGGATTCCTCCCACAAAGAAGCGGGCATAACCACGGGGAACATTACTTCCTGTCCGTCAATTGCGTCCATTTCCTCACGGATAATCTGCTCAATCTTCTTAGTCACACGCTTGAGCGGAGGAAAATTCGAATAGATACCATTGGCAACATACTTGATATAGCCGCCGCGTACCATAAGTGCGTGGCTGTCAATCTGACAGTCCGAGGGACGCTCCTTAAAACGATCTCCAACCAATTTATCCAATTTCATTTTTTTCACCGGTCCTTATTGTATTTTTTCACAAATTTCTTTTATATAATCGGCACTCTCGCGGAGTTCCGAAAAGTCACCATAGTCGTGTCGATAGAGTTCAACCACCATAGCACCGTCAAAGCCGCTGTCACACAATCTTCTTACCAGTTCAGGGAAATTGAAGTTACCCTTTCCCAACGGCAGGCAATCGCGTTCGCCGTTTGCGTCAGACAAGTGACAATGCACGATGCTCTCGCGAAGCACGTTAACGTATTCGAGAGGGTCTGCGTTGCTTCTGCGTGCCTGTTTCAAGTCGAGAACGAAGTTTGCGTATTCTCCCAGTTCCCGCTTCATCGCCTTGAGAAAGTCGATATTTCCCGAAAGACAATACGAAACGTTTTCCTGAGCAACCGTGACTGCGTATTCCCTGCCCACCTCAGCTAGCAGGCGGAACTGTTTGAAGTAATGCTCGGGACTGCACTTGGAACTCAAAATCGCCCCATGCACTACAAACACCTTTGCACCCAGCCTATTCATACTTTTGAAGAAGCCGCGATACATCTCCAGCATCTCGTCTATTCTTCTGTCATAATTCGAGAACAGGAACACGCTCTCCATAGGGGAAGAAAACGGGTGGAACGATGTAACGTCAACGCCGTATTCCTCTTTCGATTTCAGAATCTTCGAGGTACATTCCTCTCCGCCTTCGTACATACTGTTAGCAAAGACTTCGATATTCTTAACGCCCAATCCGCACAGCTCAAGGAATGCGTCCTCGGCATGAAGCGGATACAAAGAAGCCGTTGATACTCCGATTTTCATAATAAAACCCTTGAAATCACGATACAAAGTGCCGATTTTACCCGACATTCATTCGGGCACAGGCGGCTTATCCGCACAATAGCACCACAAAGGTATTATATCACAATTTATCCCCCGTGTCAAGTGAATATTCCCCGAAAAAAACCTAATACTAGAAACATCATACCCGAAAGAGAGGTTGTATTAATGGCAATCGTATTAATTCGTGCGGTTATCCTCTATATCGTGATAGCCTTTTCCCTGAGGCTTATGGGAAAACGTCAGCTAGGCGAACTCCAGCCCTCGGAACTTGTGGTAACCATCTTAATTTCCAATATTGCCGCAATTCCCGTTGAGGACAGTTCAGTTCCGATGA
>JBJESA010000054.1:0-17010 GCA_051882535.1 Oscillospiraceae bacterium | reverse complement strand
GGAACAAGATGAAAGAATATATAGTGTAGAGCAAATGGAACTGATAAAGCGTTACGCACTCTCCCACAGGTTTGGATACGAAGTGAGGATACTAATTGATACCGGAATAAGGCGTGGTGAGTTGTTAGGGCTTCCGTGGAAATACGTTGACCTTGAAAAAAACGTTATTTACATAAGACAGGCAGCTTCTCTCGTTAAGGAAAATGGAAAAATGAGAGTAATAATTGACTCGCCAAAGACCGCCACTAGCGTAAGGGATATTCCAATAAGCAGCGAACTGTCTAGAATACTTGCAGAACAGAAAAAGAGAGCTAGAGGAGAATTCGTAGTATCATCATCATCGGGTAGCGTATGCAACCCGCGTACGTGGCAACGGAGGCACTATGACGTTTTTATGAATGATATGCAGTGCTACTATAGAAATGAGGGAATAGATATACCTATTTATACGCCACACAGACTCAGACATAGTCGTACATCGGAATGGGTTAATGCGGATTGTAATTTATTTGCTGTTGCAAAGACTTTGGGGCATTCCGACCTTGCAATGATACGAAAAAAATATGCTCATAGTGATGTAGAAAAAACACGTCGGCTGCTTAATATCAGCTGATTTTTTAGTCCTGAAATAAATATTTTAGCACCGCAAATATCTTCTTGCGGTGTTTTTCTATATCAGAACACTGTGACAGACAGGAGCATTACCCACCCCCGCTCATCGGTGCAAATCCGATTGTTCTGACAAAGGGAGATATGACTTTTGCGTTTTCAAACGGACCCTACAAATTGTTAGAAAAACGTGTGTGAGGTGACTTTTCGGGCGATTTTCAACGCTGCACAGAGAGCGAAAGTAAAATCGCACGGTTTTCCGTTTTCAGAAATGCCATATGCACAGGTCTTATTAAGGAGGAAATGTTATGACACCATATGAAAGGCAAAGTGCCGAAATAGAAACAATAAAGCCCAGAACATTTAAAATTAATTTGTCCGATGCAGATGTGAAGCGGCTTTTTGAAAAGGCAACTCGCAATGGGATAACCCCAGAAGAAATTATTGAAAATTATCTTGGCGATTTGCTTTGCGGAACACGAACGAACGGCAGCGATGAAAGAGACCTTGCAGATGCGTATTTTAATAGATGCCATTACAATTTGGGTGCAAGCACTACTTTTTTGAGATGGGCGGTCGATTGTGGTGAATACGCTTCTTTGACAGAAGCTATTGAAGCGATTGATAGTCACTATTATGATGAAGATGCGGAATATTTGAAACCCGCGAGTGATTATATAGCAGAATGTTATAGCGAATATAAAGGATATTGCGACAAGTACCATGATGCACCTCAGACACTGGAAGATGGCATTAATTCTATACGGGAATATTATACCAAACTAAATGAAATGTTGAGCTGCGGTACTAACGAGATGGAAGGACAAGGAGAAAGTGACGAGCAGTTTGAGCCGTAATTGATAAAAAACGGTTAATTGTCCCCAAAAGGACTTTAACAAGCATAGCGGGGTAGCTCCCTGTCGGGGCGGTTAGTCCTTCCGCTCCTGCTATGCTTTAATATAAGAAGGACAAAACTAATGTGCCATTAAGGCAGGAGGACTACATTATGAAGAATTTTAAAATCATCGCCATCGCGAACCAAAAAGGCGGCGTCGGTAAGACCACAACGGTGGTGAACCTTGCTGCAGGACTTGCTGAAAAAGAAAAAAAGATACTCTGCATAGACCTTGACCCGCAGGGCAACCTCTCCGATTACCTCGGATACGACTTCGCGGGAACATCTACTATCGTTGATGTGCTTAAAAATCAGGCAGCATTGTCAGATTGTATCGTATCCGCCAAGAATGAACCCATAGACTATATCCCTGCGGATATTACGCTTGCAACCGCAGATATGTTCCTTGCTCAGACGATGTGTCGCGAGCAAATTCTCCGCAGGGCTATATCCTCGGACGATAACCTTGGGAAGTACGACTACATTCTGATTGACTGTCTTCCGTCACTCGGTATCCTTGTAACCAACGCACTTGCCGCTGCCGATGGAGTGATTGTGCCGGTGCAGGTACAGAAATTCGCACTTAACGGCATTGTACAATTTGAAGATATGTTTAACCTCGTAAAAGAAAATATCAATCCCGAACTCCAATTGATAGGAATACTGGAGACAATGACGGATAACACACAGATGGCACAGGCTGTTGACGTTGCCCTCAAGCAGCGTTACGGCGAACTGGTATTCGATACATCAATCAGCAGACGCATTGAAGCCGCTAACAGCACCGCCGAACAGCGGTCGCTCATCGCTAAGCGAAGCAGCTATCTCGGCAGTCAGTATCGCTCGCTCGTAGATGAAATTCTTACTAAGGAGGGCTAATATGGCATTTAATCTTGGAACATCTAATAACAGCGGCAAGCTCCGAATGTCGGGCTTTTTGAGCAACGATAGCGATAATAACAGTGCTGTTGAAATGGATATTCCCATCGAGCAGCTTGTTCCTTGGGATAACCAACCGTTTAAAATGTACAATGATTTCAAACTTAATGAGCTTGCAGAGTCTATTAAAGAGAACGGCTTGCTGTCACGTATTATTGTATACCCCATCTCTGATGGAAAATATCGCATTATTGCGGGACATAATCGGGTTGAAGCTTGCAAACTTGCAGGTATCAGCACTATTCCGAGCATTGTCAAACACGGAATTGATGATAACAGAGCTAAGCTCATAATGGTGGATACTAATCTCTGTCAGCGAATGGAGTTTCTGCCATCAGAACGTGCATATGCCTATAAAGCTCAGCAGGAAGCTCTTATCGCCCTCGGAAGTCCCAGAGCAACATCGGATATTGCAGAGAAATACGGCGAAAACAGGAGAACTATCCAACGATATATAGCTTGTTCCAGACTTACCCCAAAGCTGATGGATATGCTCGATGAGGGAAGAATTACTGTCAGAGTCGGCGAAAAATTATCTACAATGCCTGAGGTAAGTCAGAACGAAACGGCAGCATACCTCAGACATAACCCCAACAGTAACATTAGCGATGATGGTGCAAGAGCAATTTCTGAGAAAAAATTCATCAGCGAAAAGGAAATCGAAACCATCATCACAAGCAGTGCCCCCCAAAAAACTAAAAACAAATCACAAAAAGCCGAAGATAAAGTCGTTATCGAGAACAGTCCTGAAGCAGAACAAAAAGTTCAGGAAAGGGCTACTTCCGAACCCGAAGACGAACCGGAGTTGCCGGAAGAAGATGTGCCCACAAAAGAAGCGGTAAAGCCACCCATTGATGATAGTTCCCGCTATGAGGATATTACATTCCGGCGTGAAGAGATAAACGAGATAATCGGAGATAATATAACCAGCGAGGACGTTGCGAATTATCTGTTTTACTGCTTACAGCGTAGGGACATCTTTACCGAGTGGATAGAGCTTAACGCTCCCAATTACATTGCAAAAAAATAACCTATTATAATATGGAGGACTTATGGATTTCAAAAGGCTTGCCGAAATGGCAAAAATACAGAATGCTTTGGAGCAAGAAGCGGAACCATCGGGTTCTCCTGTAAACTCCCGTGAAAACTACAGTGAATCCGAAGAAGATTTGGGAATATACATACCTATTGATGACGAAGATACATCAATGGAACCGGAACGAATTCCCGACGATGGCTTTAATAGCAATGACGATACTGATAACAGTTCCGAACCGCCTGCTGAAAGTTTAGACAGCCTGTTATCAAAATGCTTTATAGACGAAAAAGCGTATAACATAGAGATTGAAAGGTTGTTACCGTATCACTCTCCCATATTCCGTGGCGACGGTGACATATCAGAGCTGAAATCCTCAATCGCACGAATAGGAATAACGGAGGCACTGCTGATTAAATCGGTAGGCAATGGCGAGTATGAAATTCTCAGCGGCAATCGAAGAAAGAGAGCCGCTGAAGAATTGCTCTGGACGAAAGTACCGTGTAAAATCGCAGACAATGCAGAACTGAACGAAGATACTGAAAAGAAAATTATCATCGAAAGCAATCTAAACCGCTTATCTAATCTCGAACTTATGTCTGAAAGAATACGTGTTTGTGCAGCTCTCGGCGAAAAGAGAAGCGGCGAACTGGGAATATCAGGCAAAGATGCTGAACGATATATCCGGCTCAGCACTCTCGATGAAGCATTTCTTAATATGATTGATAATGAGACATTATCAATTGAGGCTGCAGAACTTCTGTCCGGTCTGAATGACAAGGCACAGAAGCAGACTCTCGCGGTGCTTGAACAACACCCCGAGTACAAGATAACTGTTGCAAATGCTTCTGAACTCGCTGAGAGCAAGCGATTTACAGCAGATTGCATAGGCAAAATTCTGAAACCAAAGCCTCCGGTTAATGTTGCTATTCCGGCGGAAATCATAACCGAGTATATGAATGGCAAAACAACCGAAGAGCTTACCGAAATAGTCACGGCTGCTATCAAGTTCTATTTTCTGCAATAAATGGAGGATACGATGGGACGGTTTGATGAAATAGCAAAAATCTACGATAACATATACCCGAAATTGAGAAATCCGGAAATGTGGGAGCAATCACTTAAGAGGATTTCGTCATTCTGGAGGTTATCGTACTGCGAAGCGTTGTTGCTCATGGAGCAGAACCCCAACGCAACAATGTGTGCAACAATCACCCAATGGAACAACGCAGGTCGAATGATACACCGCGGCGAACGTTCTGCTGCGGTATTCAAGCACCGCACAGACACTAATCTTGCATACTTATTCGACATTAGTCAGACCTACGGTGTTGCATTTGGCAAAAAATGGACAATGTCGGAAAAATTGGCTGACGCACTTGTGGCAATGTTTAATGACGCAGAGGGCAAAGAAAATTACCTCTCTATGGAAGAATTTTTGCAAAAAAGCCTTGACAAAGAAACCGAAACCGTATATAATTATAGTAGTAAATTAATTGGAGCGGTGGAAAACCAACGCGTTACAGATTTCATACGCCGGAGTGCCGAATGTATATGTATGACGCGCTGCGGAATTGACAAGAGCTATGATTTTAAGGACATAGCGAATGTATCCGGCGATTTGTCAATCGTTGAAATTGGCAATGCGGCAACAGAAATCGCTCAGAATGTACTTCAGCCCATTGAGACTGCCATAAGGAGGAAGAAATATGAACAATATCGAACCGAAGACGGAATTCGACCTTTACGATATTCCCTGCGAAGAGGACAAGGACGGGCTTCTGAACCCGACATTCGAGGATTACGGACGCAAGCAGATGACGATGTTGGAGAAGAAAGCAGTAGACCTGATGAACGAAATAGACCCGACAGCTCTGGATATGATAAATATGAGCGGACTGTATCTGACGATATGGAAAGAAATCGGGGCGAAAGCAGAGAGCGCTCGGGAAACGACAGAGAACAATCTCCTGAAGCAGACGAAGCTCAGCACGGATTACAACGAACAGGTGACGCAGCGGGAAACGATAAGAGCAGCAGCGGAAGCGGAAGCGTGGGAAACGCTG
This sequence comes from Oscillospiraceae bacterium, assembly GCA_051882535.1. Taxonomy (GTDB): domain Bacteria; phylum Bacillota; class Clostridia; order Oscillospirales; family Ruminococcaceae; genus CAG-115. The sequence goes on along the minus strand of JBJESA010000054.1, from coordinate 11,465 downwards.
AGAATGTGCGTGAATTGGCTGTCAGCGGAAGTGCATCGTCTGAAGATGTTAAAGGAGATTGGGAAAATTCGTCTGAATATTACAAGTACGACGGAGTAATAGAGCACAATAGTGAAGAAGCGTCTTCTGATGAAACAGAGGACGCTTTTTTTACTTCAAGTGAAGAGTCGGAGAACAACGAGCAAATTTCCTTATTCGATACTAAGGAAGACTACAAGCCCATCACAATCACTTGTGAATGGAGTGAAAGCAGTTTGTTTCAGGAGGGTAAGGTATACACAGTCTCGGAGTTCGACAGCATTATGGCAATAGCTGACAAAGAACGTCACGATGGTTGGCGGTCTGGAATTGAAAAATACGGCTCTCAGGAAGCTTGGGAAGAAGAAGACGAGGAAAGCTATTACAGATATATCGGTTATGACAAGACAAAGTTTACCGTAAACCTCCCGAATGGCGACACCATAACCGAACGTCAGGATATTGGTGATGGCTATGGCGGCGTGATAGATTTTCTCTCTCAATACAGAACATACGCAAGTGTTGTTGAATTGCTGAGAAGCACTGTTGAAACGGAAATAGCCGAACTACAAGACCGAACTGTATCTGAATTTATTGACCGTGCAATCTTCTCGCTCTACGAGAATTACACGATAAGAAACGCTCACGAGAACTCTGACAAACAGGAATATATCCTCGATGAGAATATGGAAATGTAAAATCAGGTGCGACACCGTGTCGCCCCCCCACAATCAAAAAACATTAACAGGTGCGTCACAATGGCGCACCTGTTTTTTTGGAAAGGAGAAAGTATATGGCACAATATAAATATAGTCGTGATGACTATTATAAGCTGATGAACGTCCCCTGCATAGATGTAGCACTTGCGTTGGGAATGGAAATCAACGAGAAGCAAAGCAATGAAAAGTCGTATAAGATAAAGGGCGAACAAGGCTTGTGCATATTCCGCGATGGAAGCAACAATTGGTATAGATTTTCCGATGGACAAGGTGGCTTCCCTATTGACCTTGTAAAGGAAAAGCTCGGCTGTGATAACGAACAGGCATGGGACTTTAGCGCTCGAAGTGTTATCGGCGGTATTACCGAGCAATCGCAGCTCCCCAAGAGAAGGACTGCAACACCATCGGAGACGAATACTGAAAGAAAAAATTTTATTGTGCCCAAACACAGTATACAGCCTAAGCGAGTTATGGCATACCTTATTAAAACAAGAGGTATTGACCCCGAGATTGTCAAGGCAATGATACAGCAGCACAAGATAGCAGAAGATGATGAACATCATAATTGCTTGTTCTTCGGCAGGGATAGTGATGGTAACATTCGGTCGTGTTCGCTCCGAGGAACCACGCCGACACCGTTCCGTGGTGAAATCAACGGTGGCGATAAGCAGTACACATTTGCAATGGAAGGCAAAAGCAATATTCTAAGACTCTTCGAAAGCCCTATTGACGCAATGTCTCACGCAACATTCTCTAAGCTGCTCGGACGTGATTGGACAACAGACCACCGTCTGAGTGTCAACGGCAGCGGCATATATGATTGTATAAAGCGGTATGTTGCCGACCATCCGAACATAACGTCAGTATGCTTTTCATACGATAACGATGAAGCCGGCAGAAAAGGTGCTCAATCGTCTATTGCTAAGCTAAAGGAAGACTTTCCTGAGAGAAATTTAGACATCAGAATATTCTGTCCTATGCACGGCAGCAAGGATTGGAACGAAGACTTGCAGCTATTCCGAGCAAACGAACAATCCGGTATGAACGCTGCGACATTCTTAGGCTTTCGCCCACCGCCGAACGAAGAACAACATTCGGATGAAGACGAGGAGCTTGAACCATAAACTAGGTGCGGTCTCGTGTCGCACCCCTATATTTATAGAAAGGAAATGAAATATGGCAGAACAGAACTTAAGGGTATATATTATTCCCGACCTGAGAACGTGGGCATTCCCGAGAGAATACGAACAGCAGTCCAAAATAGAATATTACAGTTCTTTTGAAGAAGCGAAAATGCGTTTCAATGAACTCAGGAATGCTTCCTACAACTATGAACACGCTCTCGACAATGACGGGCAACCCTCCACTCGACTTACAATGGGAGTTGAATGTGGCAAGGCTGCATTTGATATTCTGCATGTTCGTGCGGGAGAAAATATCCTTGTCGATGATTTTACACGCAGCAATGCTTTATCATTGGACAGCGACTTATTCTCGGTTATTCGCAGAGCCACTGCTGAAATCGGCTTTGACAAAGTGAACAGCTACCCCCTTTTGGGGAACGGCAAATACGGTCCCCCCTCTCTCGTACCGTTTAAGGAATGGGCTGAACAGCATAGAGAATACCATTTAGAAGGGCAAGGAGCTATCTCAACCCCAAGTGCATTACAGACTTGTGAGGAGGAAGATGACAGCGAGGACTTTGAAATGTAATTCTTAGTCAGGGGTGCGACACCGTGTCACACCTCCGAACATCAACGCACAGGTGCGACACCGTGTCGCACCTAAATGAAAACAAAAGAGGGGTAATAAATATGCTTAACACTATCACAGTAATGGGACGAATAGTAAACGAACCCGAACTGAAAACCACAGCAAATGGAATACTCGTTTGCTCTTTCCGTATTGCCGCCGAACGGAGATACCAGAACAAGGGCGAAGAAAGACAATCCGATTTTTTCAACGTCGTAGCGTGGAGAGGAACAGCAGAGTTTATTAACAGGTATTTCTCCAAAGGCAGTCTGATAATGATTATAGGCGAAATGCAGACTCGTCAGTACACCGACAAGAACGGCTTCCCTTCCACTTGGTATGAAATCGTAGTTGACAGAGTATGCTTTACCGGCGAGAAAAGGCACGAGAACACTTCATCTGCCTCGGCAACTCCGTCTGGAGGAACATCTGCAGACAATTCTGAGGTTCCGCCTCCCCCTGCTCCGCCCGAAGCAGGCAAGGATAATTATCCGTTTTAATCCGCGTCACAGCAGCACATCTCGAAGTATTGAGCATTTTTTCTTTTCAGTTTTTTTCTGCTCACGCCAATTTGCGTGCTCCATACGTCTGTATGGCAGGAATAGAGTGACTACGTCACTCTACTTGACACCGCACCGCCAAAGGCGGTGCGTGTGACTACCACATACTGTGGCTGTATTCACATCGTACTACCTACCATATACTGGAAAGAAATGAGGTGAAATTATGAATAAAGCAAATGAACGGAGAGCGGTCGTATTATCGCACGAACAGATTGAAGCGTTGGAGAAGTATGCAGCCACCAAGCACATTACCAGAAGCGAAGCCATCCGACAATTCGTTGAGCAGGGGCTGTCGCTTGAAAGCTACAAGCAGCAGCAAACCGAAATCCGTAAGTATATCCGTGAGGAGATAGAAACGGTTCTGCCCAACATAATCAAACCCTATATGGAACGTCTGATTAAAATGCAGGCAAATGCAACTCGAACGTCGGCAGCAGGTCTGATGAGTACGATTTCTGTGATTGCAGATAATTACATAGACACCACCACTCCGGAAGAAATACTGGCAAATGCCTTAAAACTTTCGACGCATATTCTTAAGACCAGACCTAAATCTGACGAAGAGTATCTGGCAGAAGCTCACGAATGGTTAAGTGCAGACCTCAGTAAACCGAATGATGTGTGAGGTGCGACACAGTGTCGCACCCCTGAACAGCAGCACACAGGTGCGGTTTCGTATTACACCACGGAAAGGAGATGAAATCTTATGCCGAAGATAATATACAAGCAGCGTCACACCGAAGAAGATGGACCGAACAAAGGGCGAAAGTTCACCCCTGCAAGAAACGCAGGCTTTGTAAGGTACATGGGAGAGAAAGTACACGTACTGCCTACCTCACACGAAGAAAGGTTGGTAAAGTATATGGGAGAACGAGAACACGTTGGACATAGGCTTGAAGCTCCCAACGGATTGTTCGGAGTTATTAACGGACAGTTTTCGGACAATTACAGCACATCGGAAATGCAACAATACGTCAGGAAAATGTCCACACCTCACCGAAATATTTACCACAGTATTTTCTCATTTACCAACGACTCTGCCAAAGAAGCAGGATTAAATACTCTTGCAGACTGGGAAAACTGGGTTAAATACCACACCTCTGAAATTGCAAAAAATATGAATGTCAAGATTGAGAACCTTGAGTATCTTGCAGCAGTTCATCTCAAAGAGAATCAACCTCACGTCCACATAATCTGGTGGGACAAGGAACAACAAATCTATATCAACAAAGTAGAGGATGTCATCTGCGACCAAATCCGAATTGATGTTACGAAAAGCACTTACCGAGATTTGTTCAATGATATACATAATAAGGAAGAAGTAATGCGTAGAGAGCTCAGAAAGAGTATCGGTGAATTCGCTGTCAATAGCGTTATCAATGGTGCAGCTGATGATTACAGTATGCAGATTATGGCTCGTATTCAGAGTATTGCTGAGGCACTCCCGCCAAAAGGGCAGCTTAAATACAAGTACCAAAAACTCGGAAGCAGAGCCAAGACAGAGCTTGATAACCTTACGCATTTCATCATTAACAACAACGAGAAGTTTAAGGCACAGTACGATGAAATCCGCGAACAGCGTCTGCTGTACAATCAGTTGTTGCACAGCGACACATCGGATTACGGCAGCTATCAGGCAGACCTCTATATGAAGAAGCTTGACGATAAAATTGAAAATGCTGTCGGCAATGAAATTCTGCGTATAATTAAATCCGAGATGAAAGCAGGACGAATGACAATCGGCACTCCATCGGAGCGATACGACGTACCCGCAGAACCCGAATATAGTGAAACAGAATGCTTGCCCGAAGTTGACACGGTGACATTGGGAACGTCAGACCCACCGAACCGGACAAGATATAAAATCCTATGGTCTGATGAATTCAAGCAAGCTAAAGACTATGCTAAAAACGGGAATTTCGAGAAAGCGCTTGAGCTCTATAAAAAGGGGGCAGCCAAAGGCAACGTATTGGCAATATACGAAATTGCCGACCTCTATCGCAGAGAGCTCCTTGTAGGTGAAGAACCGGATAAGTATTACAAGCTCGCCCTCGAGGGCTTTCTAAGTATCGAGCACAATACAAGCTTAAAACCGTATGTACAATATCGAATTGGCAGAATGTATTACGATGGATACGGCACCGAAGTAAATTACCCCACTTCGTTTGAATGGCTTAGCAAGGCAGTGGAAAACGGTAATAATTACGCAGCTCTGGCGGCGGCTGAGATATTATCCAATCCCGAAACTCAGCTATACAATATCCAAAGTGCAAGGGAATATCTTAATAATGCACTTCAACGTGTAGGTGCAAACAAAGGAAATCTCAGTGATGTTGAATTTCTTTCACGGGCAAATTACAAGTTGGGCAGGTTTTACCTCGTTGAAGATGGCTACAATCCGAAATTGGCAGAGGATCATCTGAAACGAGCTGTTGCATTGGGCAATGCATATGCAATGCACGCTTTGGCACAGTTGTATATACACGACACCAAGAACTTTAATAGGCTTGACATTGCGGTTATGTTGCTCAATAATGCAAAGGCAGCCAATCCCCGTATTTCCCCGCTTGCCGATTACACGTTCGGAACGATGTATCTGTATAATGATAAAGTCAAGGATATAGCTCTGGCGAAAAGACACTTGACCGCATCTGCGAACGCAGGTAATGAACACGCCCGTATGGTTCTCGAGAGCTTTACCGCCAACAGCGTTATTAAGCTCATAAATTCTACCGGAAGATTGTTGGCAGAGAATTCCGAAATGACAAATGCGGCACTTAACCAATGCACGAAATCGGTTTTCGGACGCGGCGACCTTAGTAAAGAGCAAATCAAGGAATTGCTCCTTAAGCGTTCTGACAAAGAAAACACCGCAGAAATGTGAGGGGCGTCACGGTGACACCCCATCTTCACATAGAAAAACTTTGCTACTAGGAGGAAAAACAAGATGAGTGAGAACAAAACTCTAATGTCCGACATTACGGACACCACCCCACAGGCAGCGGAGAACGAAAGAAAATTTCGTGCTGAGTGCATACAATTCAGCACGAACAACAATCTGCCTCCTTATGTCAACAAATATTTCGATAACCCTGAAGAGGAAACCATCACAAACGTATATTACAATCCGTTCAGCAAAACAGGCGGTCAGTTGGTTTACACGAAATGGCAATACGAAGATATTTTAGCCGCATTAGAAAGCTACAAATCCTTCGGATTGTCAATAGATGAATACGCATCACAATATTGCCAGCAGGAACGTATTGACCGTGGCACAGAGGGATTTGACGAAGCAGCCGAGAAATTCAGGACTGACAATGGCATTATTCCTATCAAAGAAGAACCTGACGAAATCGTTAATGATTTTCTTGCTTTGATTATAAGCGTACGTCAATATTATACTCAGAACAACAAAGACACATTAGTTTCTGAAATTGACGCACTTTTTAACGACAATGAAGAAGCTAATGTTAAGGAAGATGACAGCGAAGAGTTTGAGCTATAATAAATCAAGGGCGTCACGGTGCCCCCCTAAAATAAAAATCAAACAGGTGCGGTCTCGTGTCGCACCTGTTTTATCTTCTGAAAAAAGAATTGTTCTCTTTTTTGTCTTTCCCAATCGTCATACTGCACAAAAACGCCGTGTGAAGATTGTGAATAATTTTATGCCCTAACTATTGACATACACCCTATTTTGTGGTATACTTATGATAGGAAGGTATGTCATCTAATCACAAGGAGGAATTACAATGAAAACATTACGAATTACAACAGCAGCTCTGGCAATTGCGACAGCATCGGTTCTCCTGTGCGGATGTTCCGAAAACAAAACCGAGTACAATTACGATATGCTCGGTGGAGAAGTCACCAACTCCGACAACAATTACGATGTAGATATCCGCAAGGATACTGCAAGCACCGACGATACCGATACCGAGAGCACCACCTCAAACGTTCCTGCAGCTCCGCAGTCCAAGCCCGATTCTACATCACAGTCCGAGGTTACCTCACAGCCCGACACCACTTCAAAGCCGGACACTACCTCGAAGCCCGATACCACTTCAAAGCCAGAGGACACCAAGACTTCCGATACTTCTGAAAAGGAAAATACCACTTCACAGCCTGAGGTTACCTCACAGCCCGAAGCCACTTCGCAGCCGGACACTACCCAAAAATTCGACGCAAACGGCTTCCCTGCGAATCCTGAAGTTGAGCAGACATACTATGACAGCAACGGTCAGAAGTGGGTATACGATTTCTTCGTAGGTTGGACAAAAACCCGTGATGGGGTTGGCGTTATTATGGAGGAAATGCCCCGTCACAGCGATACACCGTATGGGCAGGGCGAACAGATTTTGTTTTAATTGAAAAATTAAATATCTAGAACGGAGAGAATTATGCTTGGAATTGTATTTTTAGCCTTCCTTTTTTTCTGTTATGTAATTTCATTAATAGTAGAAGGCTGTAAACCAAAGACTAAAAAAACTAATTTTAATCAAAGTTCTAACTCCAAAGGTTTAGCGAATTATCAAAAAGGCAAACAAGGCGATGATAGTATCACCGATGCGATATTGGCTCTAAATCAAAATAAAGTTCCTCTCAGATTATGCACATCAGCGAATAGTGGATTATTTTTGGATAACTATGAAACGTTTTTTTATGAAGATGCAGTAAAATGGGCATCCCAAAATAATTGTGTTGTCTTTTCTAAGGTAAGAATTTGTGATATCATACGCATAGACAATATTGAGAGATATAAATTAAATCGTACCATTTTTAAAGCAATTTCTTCAAGGCATTTTGATTTTGTAATATTATCCAAGATTTGTGAACCTGATGGTTATACAAAACTTATTCCAAGGATGATTGTTGAGATAGACGGAACTTCCCATTATCAATCAGACCGCATCGAAAGAGATAATCTGATTGACAATTTGATTTGTTGTTATAACTTCAAACAAAATAGAGAAGATTTCAAATTGATTTTGCTCCATTTGAGTATGAAATCAATGGAAACCACAAATAGGCAATGGAACGTAATAGCTGATGTAAGAGCAAATAAAAATAAGTATTCTATTTCTGAACCATTACATATTGAAGAAATATTAAATCTTTATTATAGTGCTTTTACTAAGCTCAATAGATAACTAATACGTGGAAAATGCACGTTTTTTTAGGAGGTTTTATGAAACTGAAAAAAATAATGGCAAGCGTGATTTCATCAATCACGCTTTTTTGTTTTCTAACAACAAACGTGTTTGCAGATGTCAATATGGGAAATGACGATGGCACGGAATTTGGACAGGGTACTGCCAACAATTTCTGGGGGCTTAAGGGTAACGTTGGCTCATTATACAGCACCGAGGGCTTGAGAATTACAATCTATGACTCAGAAGATAATTCAAAAGTCGCCCCCACATTTGATATTTCGGGCAATCCGAATATATCAAATATAAAACAGATTGTACATTTTACAAACAACAGTGGCGAACTGATTTCAAAAACGGAATGGCTTGAGTACATTGGGACAACTTATAATGCCCTTGATGAAAATTCCGTAAAGAAATTCAACACGGCTGTAACTAACAGATACGATAGAACTAGCGATTATAAATATGAGTGTATTTCAGAGTTGGCAGCACTGGATATTATATCCCCAAACAATACCGCAAACCTTGAGAAAATCAAGGCAGTACTGGGCGACAAGCTGTTTATAACTGATTTGTGCAACCTAATCGACAGAAATATAACTTTTGAAGATTTTGCGAAAGGCAAGTATAGGATAGCCTTTGAACCGGTAGCATATTTCTGCTACGGTGGCATAAATTTTGCAATGACAGCCACCGAGTGCGGACTGTGGAACAAATATCTGAAGAATGCCGCAACTTCGGACTGGTTCAAGAAGAACGGACTGGTAATGCAGCTGGGCAATCTGACGCACTCAAATCTCCCCCGTTCTGCTTTCCTAGAGAAGAAGGATCTGGGCATTCAGGCATACAGCCCATCAGTTGGCGACTACTATTTCAGCGGCAGCAAGGACTACAATTCCGACAACTGTATTATACGTTGTATGGGTGTGGGCATACTGAGTGCGGAACCCAAAGAAGATGAAATTAAACCGGGCGGTACAGGCACACCAGCCGAATATCACACAGATACAGACGTTTATACCTCTTTCTTTTTTGTAAACGAAAGCGGAACAGATATAATTGCGGGCGGCAATTTTTCAATTTATGATTCCGATGGAAATACGCCAAGTACATATGATGGACCTATAAGCCACTGCGATAATGATGGAGTATATGATACCAATGAAATTGGAGAAAGACATATGGAGGTAGACAGCGACACAAGTGTAAAAGTATACATTGAAAATCCCAAATATAACGAAGCGGTAGATGAAGGAAAATATTGGGGTGTAAGACCATACAAATATCTTGGTTCTTATAAAGACGGTGACTTTATAAAAGGTGACTTCGAAGATTTATCATACACCGTAAAATCATCAAGCAAAACAATAGCTTCCGGCACGTTGTCCTTCTCCTGCCCCAACCGCGAAGAAGCTATGGGATGGTTCGAATGGCATACTCCAAAATCCGCACAAGACGTTACGATTACAATTAGTTCTAAGCGTGACGGCGTTTATATCCTTGATGAAAATGGAGATAAGCATACATCACTGACAATCGAAGCAAGGGTTGATAAGGTGTCGGAAAAGACTCCTCCCGACCCGACCGCAACCGACAAAAAACCATCGTGGCAGAATGTATATGACAAGGACGCAGTATTGGAGAGTGTGTCGCAGTACGCTCCGCTTGATGGAGAACAAAAACTTATTTGGTATGTCTGGACGTATGATTGGTATCAGTCAGGCTGGAGTGCAGACAAGGAGAGCAGCTTCAGATACTGGGGTAATAATGGCATTAACAAAGAAACATATTACAAGTATTATTATGGCGTTAACAATGATTATTACCCTAATAAGTCCGCATATGAAAACGACAAAATCAGCAAATCAAGGATACAGAATGCAGTCATTCTCGGCGGTGGTGCGTACAAGGTAGAATACAGCGTAAGTTTATCGGCAGAGATGAAGATATCTCCATCCGACCATTGTCCTACTGCAACGTACAACAATGCCACAGGGGAATACACAATGAAATCGGGATACGGAATACAAGTTGAGGTTACCACACATCTGAGCGGTGACACAAGCCTGTGCACCGGTTCTCAGAAAGCGAACGTTCTCTTCCCCGAATTCAACTACAACACACAAGAGTCAGCAAATTACAACCGCTTGCTTGAGAAAGATGGCAGAATCTTTGTTTTTAAGAAAAACGAGTACAGCACCTATAATGACCGAGTGCATTTTACACCAATATGGTATCCTGATGAAAGTAACTACACTGTTTATGCTGAGGTCTTTGATGTGTGGTGTCCTGCAGGACAATTAAGTGTACGGCTTGTCGACGATAAGATTTATATCGACGGAAACGTCTATGACGACTGGCACATTGCACCCGAAAAACCATAAGCCTAATGCCCAAAGCAGCCGCTTTGGGCTTTTCCATTTTGAAAGGAAGGAAGAAAGAATATGAACAATATCAGTTTTACCGGAGTTACGCCGGACAGAAAAATGCAGACAATCGGAATCGACCGGTACATTCATCAGCCGGATAATCCGTACACTGTGAGAATAACGGGGCAGCTCACATACGGCGAGGTGTTTGATATGCTGAAATCTCACCTCGAGCACGTCAATATGCTCCCCGATGAGTACTTTATCCTATCGTCACAGCTTGACCCCAATGAGCATATTCCAAAGGATTGGCGTAGCTTCAGCTTTAAAACCTCTTTTGGAGGCAGTGAGGGGATTTATATAGACATCTCGCTTGAAACCGACAAAGGAAATCAGGAATTTGCAACTGCCAAGACCCTTAAAAGCAGTACCGAGGACTTTCTCAGAATGTGCCGCATTGCCGCTGAATGCGACCTTATGCTTAACGGCAACGGTCTTGTGTGCGAGCTGCCCAAAGATGTGAGGGACACGCTGAAGGAGCGGAATACAGTTCACGGCGAGGTCTGCGATTTTCACTTTTTTGTAGAATCGTTCGATACGAACAATTATTATAAAAGCGTAGAACGGCGGGCTAAAGAGGTTAATATGGAAGAAGCTGCAGAGGAGTATGTGAACCGAAAACAACGATACCCCAACGGTGTAATCACCACTCTTGGTGTTGAATACAAGACAGACCGAAGTGACCTTTTTCCCCATCTGGTTGCTGGTTATGACCTTAACCCTCATCTGATTGGTGGGGAGGTGGACATTCTGCGGTTTAAAGACGGAATTGAATGTTATACCGATAACTATATTGAAGACCCGGTACTGAAGCAGGAGCCAACCTTTTCAAAT
>JBJESA010000053.1:0-4140 GCA_051882535.1 Oscillospiraceae bacterium | reverse complement strand
ATGCCTTATGTGTCATTATTTTTTTCGGGTGTTGCACTTATATTATAAATCTATCATTTTGATTACAATTCCGAAATTGAATTCTATGTAAGAAAAACCGTTTTTTCGGGCAGAGGTGCTTCTGATAACGAATTTGCTGAACTGCAAGGAAGAATAGTTAGCGATGTTTCAAGAAAAATAGAAAAGGGTTTTGGAGAAATCGTGTCTGAGTGTTCCAAAACTTCATCGGGATTTAAAATTAAATTCAAGCATAGCCTTGCAACAGCCGAAGAAGCTGTTTTGGCGGCAGAAATAGTTGATAACGTAATGCTCCTCTTTATTGCCGAATACAAGAAGAAATAAGGACTATTGCTATGACTGCTTTACTCGAACAATACAAGAAATATACCCGCCAATTTATTTGCTGGTGGATAACTACGATTGTTTCGATATTCATTCCGTTCGTCGGTATGCTATCCGGCGGCGAGATAATGTCGTATATCGTGATAATTCAGCTTATACTGGCAGTGGTTTCAATAGTGGGATTAACCGTAAGCGGAGCCAAGAAATCCTCTGCCGTGCGGGATATTGCATATCGATTAAGTACCGAAAACGAGGACGTTTATCCGAAGCTGATTGAACTCGGAATACCGGAAAGATACGCCCGTGTATATCGCGACAGACCTACACCCACCGCGAGCAGCAATTCGAGAATTCTTTCGGAAAGCACTCAAATGTACAAAGAAGCCGCAAGAATTTGCTGCCCGAATTGCGGCTCTGAAAATCTGGTAAAAGCCCGCTCCGACCTCGAAGAATTTTTCTGGATTATCGTGCTTTTCGGCTCAACCAGCAGCGTTACCCCGATTGCGGTGATTGCTTTCGGGATATGCGTGGTTTTATCGGTGCTTCTGGCTATCCTTAATAAGCTTGCCAGCGTAACGGTAGCGAAACTGAAATGCAGGTCTTGCGGCAAGAAGTTTGAATGCCGAAGCGATGGGAGATAAATGAAAGTACATATCATTCGCGGCAAAAATCAGATTGGCGGAAACATAATAGAGATTTCCACAGAAAATACAAAAATTCTGCTTGACGCAGGGCTTGAGCTTGACGGCAAAAACGAGCTGCCCGATATTCGGGGATTGTTCAATTTTGCGGGTTATGACGCTGTTTTTGTATCTCACTATCACGCCGACCACCTTGGACTTGTTTATCACGCACATAAGGATATCCCCGTGTATATGGGCGAGGGCTGCTTTAATATAATCAGTGCCTCCGACCGCTACAAAAAGCAGGAAACGATAACTCCGATTGGTTTCTTGCGGCACAAGCAGAAAATTGTTGTCGGTGATATTACGGTCACTCCTTTTCTCTGCGACCACTCTGCGTTTGACAGCTATATGCTTCTTTGCAAGGCAGACGGAGAAACTGTACTGTACACGGGCGATTTTCGTTCAAACGGAAGAAAACCGTTTGATATGCTGTTGAATTCGCTTCCCCAAAAGGTTGACAAGCTGATTTGCGAGGGTACAACGCTTTCAAGGAACGGCTATATCCCGCATACCGAAACGGAGCTTGAAGAAAAGGCAATTCATCTGTTTTCGGAGCATAAAGGACCGGTTTTTGTCCTTCAATCGTCAATGAATATCGACAGAATAGTCACAATGTATCGAGCGGCAAAGAGAACGGGACGTGTTTTCCTTGAGGACGCATATATGGCGGAAATCACGACAGCCGCGGGCAAGCATATTCCTAATCCGAAATTCAGAGATGTATATGCTTTTATAACCAACCCGTCAAAATACGAATTCGTAGAAAAATATCAGCGTAAAGTCGGCAAGGATAGAATATCCAAAATGCACTTTGTAATGTGCGTAAGGACGGCAATGCTTTCTTATCTGAAATCGCTTTTGGAAAAGATGTCTTTTGAGGACGGGGTTCTGGTTTACTCCTTCTGGAGCGGCTACCGTGAAAACGATAGTATGAAAGGGTTTTTGTCGGAGTGCGAAAAAATGGGGCTGAAGATTGAAACCCTGCACACAAGCGGTCACGCCGATGAAACCGCTATCAAGCGGCTGATTGAAAGAGTAAATCCCACAGTACTTATTCCCGTTCACACGGAAAATGCACAGAGGTTTAAAGAAATCGCTCGCGATATTCTTATCAATGTGTAAATTAATAAGAGAGCGCTACCGCTTTTCGGCGGTAACGCTCTTTGTCGTATATAGCTGCTTTGTGGGGTGTGTCCTTTTGTGAGGTTTACAGTAGTTGAAACTTGAGCGTGTCCTAAACCGCCCGATACCGCCACCACATCAACTCCTGCGTTTATGAGCAGAATTGCTTGTAAGTGCCTTAATGAGTGAATATCGCAAAATCTTATGCTATTCTTCTCGCAGAACTCCTTGAACCAAAAGTACGGAGTGTTGTTGTTCCTTGACTGCAATCAATTGTGTCATCAGCTTCAGTTCCTTCCACCAAGTGAAATCCATTTATGATAGATGCATCATAATCGAGTATACCCCAAGTAGTATCATATGCCGGGTCGTAGATCTCTCACCAACCAATCCGCACCTTTTCCGCCATAGATTCCAGCACCAAGAGAAAAAACAAGAACAGCTATTGCACATATCGGAGCACTTACGCCAAGAAGCGGCAATCCAACTGCTGTACCGTCGCCGGACTTGCTGAATTTCTGATGATCCCATTCTCCATCAAAAAGTTTTCCTGCCATACCTTTTTCGCCTATGGCATTGTTGTCTACATAAGATACAACTTTCCGTTTGCCGATCTCACCGTTTACAATATCGTCAATAATATCATATTTTTCTGCAACGACCTGCTTTGACTTGACGTCAGTAATACGACTTAGAATTTCCTCTTGTGAAAGATTCTTAGCCACTTCATAATCAAGACCAGATTTAGAGCAGATACTTTCATATAAACTATTCCTAAAACTTTTTGAGTACTTATACATTTCAGCTAATGTATAATTTGATTCTATGGCTGATGCAGAGAAATCTTCTTTAAGAATCGAAATACTATTTTCAACTTCATCTATTACAGATCTAGATATATCCATGTATGATATCTGCGAAGCCCTAATCAATTCCTTATCTGTGTAATTCATAAATACCTCCATAAGTCTTATTACATTATTTTGTTGCCTCTATATTTAAGCCCTCGTTCATCATTAAAATAGGCAAAGTACTCAGTTGGAAATTTCCCCGAAGTTAAGATATGCTTAACTTCCCAATGATCAGGATTTTTCTGAGAAACTTCTTCATTACAAAGTTTAATTGTTTCTTCATTTGTATAATAAATTTCCACATAAACATTTAACAAATAAAAGCCCGAAATCATATTTCTCAAAATTTTTTCCAGCTTAACAGTTCCATCTTCTTTATCGGCGATGTTTAATGCAATCCAAACCATTGTTTTGTTAGCCTCTTGATCAGTAAAAGAGTTTGAAAAATTTTCTACAGTTGCTTCATTGACCGATAATATTCCAGAATTATAAAACCTATCCAAATGTGTTACAAAAACCTCAGAGGCGAATGATTCATAATTACTCTTCAAAACATCGTCGATTGATTTTTTCAATTGTTTTCTTACAACATTTTGAATATAGTTATCATACATTTTCCTCCTTTGATTTTCTCCTTCGCCGAGAACATATACTTCGATTTCAAAGACAATATCTTCATCAGAAACGGGAGAACAATTTGCCAATAAAATTGGATGAGCGTCCCACGACGAACCACCTCTGTAAGCTAATTTTTTTACTTTAAATTCCTCACTATACTTTTCTCGCAATGCATCTTGGACATACTCCATTGTTTCGCTCTTAGTCATACCGTCCCAGTATTCCGTAAAAAAATTGATAATTTTACACCCCGGTAGTGTCATAATCGCCAGCAATACCATTATAGATGCAATTACTCTTTTCATATACACCAACCTTTCTTTGCTATACCGCCATTGATTATATCGTCTGCATTGCTTTTCAACAACTATATATTCACAGCCGATTTTAAAGAAATATATTTATGATAGATTTATAATATAAGTGCAACACTCGAAAAAAATAATGACACATAAGGCATCTCGTATTATAATGGGAGTAACCACACAACCATAAACAGGAGGAAGCAATATGTGTCATTA
>JBJESA010000052.1:0-4187 GCA_051882535.1 Oscillospiraceae bacterium | reverse complement strand
TCGGGAAATGCGTCGGAGCAGATGGTCAATCTACTGGGCGAGTTTTATCTTCAGGAGATTGCTGACAGAAATGTAAATAATATCAGCATGAGGATACAGGATAGAACAGACCAGATTAACAGGGCTGTAGACGAGCTTAATGCGGATAATATGAAAGACGAGGAGTCTGTACGAAGTTATATTTCTATGGTGCAGAGCCTTACCGGATTGGATATTTTTGCACTTGTAGATGAAAACGGAATGGTGTATACATCTGACAGCACCTTTTCGGGAATATCAAGATTCGGCTTTTTATCAGAGGATGTGCAGGATAAGGTAGTATATTCCATAAAGAGCTATGGTACCAAGACAATGCTTGCTATAGCGATTCCCGTAGAGCATAGGGAAACCGATGGCCTGCATATAGTATCCTGCTTTACGGCAATCAATATTGAAAGTATTATCTCAGCAGAGCAGCTGCAGAATTCTGAAAACAGAATTTTCTGCAGAATGTTTGACAGAAACGGAAATAATCTTCTTAATATAAACGGCGAATATCCCAACGGACAAAACCTGTTCGAAATTTACGAAAGCAAAGCGGAGTTTGCTCCGGGCTTCAGTCTTGAAAAAATGCGGGACGATTGGCAAAACGGCCGTGATGGTTACTGCGTATATAGTATTGGAAGCAATGGCAGTACATATGTATATTACAAAGCAGTTCCCGACACAGACTGGATAATTACCGCTCTGATGAGAGAGAACAATATCAATGATGTTGTGAAATCGGGCTCGCGTAATATGGTGCGTTCCAGCGTTATTATGATAACGGTGGTTTCGGTATCTATCATTGTATTTCTCGTGTACATTATGGTCAATGCCCAGAAGATGCACAAGATACGCAGCGACAGCGAACAGCTGAAGATAGTGGGAGCACTCAGCAACGACTATTCGGATATTTTCCTTATGGACCCACTGCACGACAAATCGGTTACAATGAAAGAGCACGGACAGATGCATACCGCATCGGAAAGCGAGTACAGATCGTACAATGAAGCGTGGAAACGCTATGTAGATATGTTTGTATTCTCCGAGGATTCTCAGATGGTGCTGGATATTGTCAATGCAGATAACATTTCAGCGATAATGAAGGATACCGAGGAATACTCCTTTGACTTCAGAGCGGTATATGATAACGGGATTCACTATATACAGGTGAAATTTGTAAAACTTTTCGGCGAAACGGACAGGCTTATCGTTGGTTTCAGGAATATCGACGAGCAGATGAATGCCGAGGCGGAGCGGCGTAAAACGCTCCAGAACGCTCTTGAGGACGCTCAGCATGCCAACCGGGCAAAGACCAGTTTTTTGAACAATATGTCCCATGATATACGCACACCTATGAACGCTATCATTGGATTTACAAATATTGCTTTGAAAAAGGAAACCAGCCCTGAGGTGCTGGACTGTCTGAATAAAATTTCGGAAAGCTCGGATCATCTTCTGGCACTTATTAACGACGTGTTGGATATAAGCCGTATTGAAAGCGGAAAAATAAAGTTTTCGCCTGTTCCTGTAAACATCTGTGAGCTTACTGATTCGGTGCTGGGTATAATGCACGGCTTGATTTCGGGACGCGACCTTGCATTTAATGTGGAAAGGAAGCAGCCCGAGCAGCCTTATGTAATAGCAGACCCGATAAGAATAAGAGAGGTGCTGGTAAACATATTAAGTAACGCCGTTAAATTTACAAATGACGGCGGCAGCATAACTTTTTCAACAGATTATCGCCGTGGAAACGGAGATGAGCAGATTATTGTTCGTTATTCCATATCGGATACGGGTGTTGGAATGAGCAAGGAGTTTATCGGGAAGATATTTGAAGAATTCACTCAGGAAAACTCAAGTGCAAGGACTCAATACAAGGGAACGGGACTTGGAATGGCGATAACCAAGCGTTATGTGGATCTAATGGGCGGTACAATTTCCGTGGAAAGTGAAAAGGATATCGGAACAACCTTTGTTGTCGAAATTCCCGTGGAATTGACTCAAGCTGAGAACGTACAGCGAATTGAGCTGCCTGCAGCCCGCCATGATCTGACAGGTGTCAAGGTGCTTCTGGCGGAGGATAACGACCTGAATGCGGAGATTGCAACTGTGCAGCTTGAATCCTCGGGAATGAATGTGACGAGAGCGGCAAACGGCAAGGAAGCGTATGACGTGTTTATCAACAATCCTGCCGGTACATTTGACGTTATATTGATGGACATTATGATGCCTAAAATGAACGGTTTTGAATCGACCAAAGCCATTCGTTCGGCAGTCGAGCGTGACGACGCTCGTTCTATCCCCATTATAGCTATGACTGCAAACGCTTTCGCAGAAGATGTTCAGGCATCGCTTGATGCAGGTATGAATGCACATATCGCAAAGCCGCTTGTAATGGATGAGGTGATTAAAACAATATCCGGAAACTTAGAAAAGAATGAAAACTAAGTAAGGTTTTATCTGACAACAGAATAGTATCAAGACGGTTGTAAAGAAAATCTACAGCCATCTTATTTTGTAATACATCAAAACATTAAAAATGTGTTTATTTACACTCACTATCGTCAATTTATGCACAGGGTTCGTCAGAATCGCTGATTCAAAGACTGCTTTAACGAACAAAATCAGAAAAATGAGCGACGGAAAATTGTTTGTTTTATCGAGCCATAATAATGTGAAAAAACTGTAATTTGGTTTGAGAACATTGTCGAAAAAATGAATAAAATCCTCGCATTGGTAGACAATAACCGTTGACGGCGGTTGAATTTCCCGCTTTTAAACTAAGTCTGATGGAGGAAATAAGATATATGAAAGCAACAGGTATTGTCCGCAGAATCGACGACCTCGGACGTATTGTAATCCCTAAAGAAATACGCAGAACAATGCGTATTCGCGAGGGCGACCCGTTAGAGATTTACACCAGCCCCGAGGGTGAGGTTATTTTCAAAAAATACTCTCCGGTAGGGGAGATAAGCAGTGCAGCTTCGCAGTATGCGGATGTTCTTTCGAAGGTCGGCGGGTGCCCTGCGGTTATCTGCGACCGTGACCATGTAATTGCGGTTTCGGGAATGAGCAAGAAGGAGATAATCGAACGTCGCGTTTCGGGGTCTTTGGAGGATCTCATCGAACAGCGTAAGAGTTATGTTCTCAAAAGCAATGAGGATAAGCGTCTTAACCCTATCGAGGGCGTGGACAGATATGCTATAGCTTGCTCGCCGATTATGGCATCGGGAGATGTCAATGGTGCGGTTATCATGCTTAGCGGCGATAATGGTAATGACACAGCTACCGCAGAGCAATCTGCTCTTGTACAAGCTGCAGCTATGTATTTCGGGAAACAAATGGAAGAATAGTCATACAGCCTCGGAGAATTTTCCGAGGCTGTATTTTATTTTGAATGTTTGGAGGAAGTTGTTTACATTTTTCTATATAAATTGATTTCCTTGCTTTTCCAAAAATTTATGTGTAATAAGAGAAAAAAGACTTGTTATTTGTAAAAATGTATTGACTTGATAGGGAATATGTGGTATAATTTATGTAACTATAAATAAAAATGTAAAACCAAGATAAGACTACATAAATGGGGAAAATAAAAATGAAAAATAGAATTTTAGCAGCGGCTTTATCTGCTGTGCTTCTGTTGAGCGGCTGTGCAAAATCAGAGATTTCTGAAAACAGCAGTTCGGTGAATATTATCGATATTGGCTCTCATAATTCACAGGGAAGTGAAGGAAAGGGCAGTTCTTCGTCTTCGGAGTGGAATGGCATAACAGAACTTCCGATTTCGTCCGGCGAGGGTTTGCAATCGTCGAGTCTTTCGACTGCAGCATCTTCAAGCAGTTCTTTTGAGGGAAAACCTGATTCGGGGAAACCGTCTGCCGATGAACCTGCGGAGAGTTCTTACTCGGGGAGTTCTTCAAGAGGAACGGCGAGCAGTTCTGCCGCTTCTTCAAAGACGGAGAGTTCTGGAAGTTCTTCTAAAACGAGTTCGTCTTCCGATTCTACATCTTCCGGTTCTTCCAGCAAATCAACAGGTACATCTTCTTCCCAAACATCTTCAATTGCTTCAACCATTTCATCAACAAGTACAAAAACATCGTCTTCAAGCAGCGGTACCCCCGTGGAGAATCCTGCCGGCTCCAACACCTACAAAACCTTGAACT
>JBJESA010000051.1:0-17280 GCA_051882535.1 Oscillospiraceae bacterium | reverse complement strand
TCCCCGTCGGGCAAGCTCTCCCGTTTTGCAGGAATCAGCAGATAAGCCGCACCGGATACAGCCGCTTCGAGAAGTATTCTCCAAGAGCCTTCATCTATCCCCGATATCAGTGCGGCAGTCATGCAGATGAACACATATCCCACCGCACGAACGACTTTGTTATTCCGTGCGAAAACCATTCCCGCCACAGCCGCAAACGCAAAAATCGCCCCGCCCGCACCTATTTCGGGAGAAGCCGCACACAGCCCCAGCACGCCCGAAATTCCGACAGCGGCACACATTCCAAGTCCCCGCTTTGCGGAAATCATCAGCATTGCAATACCAAGCACCAGCCGCCCGATGTTGATAGCGGGATAGTCCAACGCACCCAGCGACATAAACACCATCGCCGAAAGAATGCAGGCGACAGCACAATCCCGCGTATCTGCCACGTCAAAGCCCCGCCGCCTGCTGCTTTCTGTGAGAACGCAGACGCAAAGTGCAAAAGCCCCCGCCGACAGAGCCGAAAGTATTACGTAGAGTAGTTCGGTAGTGCTTCCCGCCTCCCCCAGACGAGCCGCAAAGGTGGCAAGCACCGTTCCCAACGTCCGCTCCGCCGTTCGTATACGCGAGTTGTTGAAATCGGGAGCAAGCCGCACCGCAAACACGACAGCCAGTGCGATAATCCCCGAGAATGCCGCCGGAAATCCGTGGAGCAAAGCCCCGCCAAGTCCCCCGATAATCGCACAAATCCCGCTTCTTCCCGCCAGCCCCGCTGCCAGTGCCGAGGCTGTCGGTGCGGGAGAGAATACGCTGCCGCCGAGTTCAAGGAGAAGCCCCGCCGCAGCCCAGCCGATGTCCTCAAGAGTGACGATTTTTCGCCGTTCGGGAGCGGCGGTTTTCGTCAAAGTTTTTTCGTCCGTCATAGTATACTTCCTTTCTGTTTTCCCCAAGTGAACTCGAAAGTTCCACCTATTCTCAATATTACCACAATCCCATTAAAATCCCTGTCGCACCGTGACGGCGAATTTTAATTTTTCTTGAATACCGACCGTGTTTTTTAACAAACTATTTGACAAAAGCGGGTTTTTATGGTACAATATAGGAAATAGCGGGAGATTTAGCGGGAATTGTCCGTTTTCCCCGCATAAATAAAGGAGAAAAAAATATGAACGTCAATTTTGAAATGGCTATTCAGTATATCAACCTCGAAGCGTACGACAAGGCTGTCGAGTCGCTCAAGACTGCAATTAAGGAAGAAAACGACAAGGGCAACGAAAAAGGTGCAATAGAATACACCTGCGTCCTCGGCGAGCTTTATGCCGACCTCGGAAATAAGAAAGAAGCTATTGATGAGTTCACCAAGGTGCTTGAGTACTGCGAAAAAACAAACTCTCTGCCCAAGCAGCAAAAAATCGCAAAGGATTTTCTTGATATTCTTTTCGGCGAGGCAAAGTTTGTAACTGAACAGCACCCCGCTATTGAAGTTCCTGTCAATGTAATGGGCATGACCAGCAAAGGCTTTATCGCAAAGAATCAGCGTAAACGCGGCAAGAAGTAATCCAAAGTCGTGTTGAACACCAATAGGAGGACGGATTTCCATGGGCAGCAGAGTTGACAAAACCAACTATTACCTCGATATTGCACAAACCGTTGCGGAACGCGGCACCTGTCTGCGAAGAAATTTCGGTGCGATTATCGTGAAAAATGACGCGATTATCTCCACAGGCTACAACGGAGCTCCCCGCGGCAGAACCAACTGTTCCGATTTGGGAGAATGCCGCCGCGAAATGCTCAATGTCCCCAGAGGGCAGCGTTATGAGCTGTGCCGTTCCGTTCACGCAGAGGCAAACTGCATTATCTCCGCTCCGCGTACCGAAATGCTCGGCGGAACGCTGTATCTGGCATGCCTTGACGCAAAGACGGGAGAGCTGTTCGGAGATGTAGAGCCGTGTTCAATGTGCAAGCGGCTTATTATAAATGCGGGAATCGAAAAAGCCGTTGTACGCACCTCGCCCACCGAGTTCAAGACGTTCACCGTCAACGATTGGGTTGAAAATGACGAAAGTCTCTCGGAAAACGAGGGCTATTAAAACACGGAGGAAAAGGCACTTTGCAGCTTACAGATATCGGAGAAATCAAACGCCTGTTTTCGTTGGCGGGATTTTCGTTTAACAAGTCGCTCGGACAAAACTTTCTGATAAATCCCTCCGTCTGCCCGAAAATCGCGGAAATGGGCGGCTGCGGCAGCGGAGTATGTGCGATTGAAATCGGCACGGGAGTGGGCGTGCTCACCCGCGAACTTGCACAGCGGTGCGACAAGGTGGTTGCCGTAGAAATCGACGAGAAGCTGAAACCCATTCTCGCGGAAACTCTCGCCGACTGTCCGAACACTGAGGTAATCTTCGGTGATGTAATGCAGACGGATTTGGCGGCGTTAATCGCGGATAAGTTCGGCGGCAAGGAAACGGTAATCTGTGCAAACCTCCCTTACTACATCACCTCTCCTATTATAATGAGAGTGCTCGAAAGCCGACTTCCCATAAAGTCGCTCACTGTTATGGTGCAAAAAGAAGCTGCGGACAGAATCTGTGCCGCCCCGGGCACGCGTGAGTGTGGTGCGATTTCGTATGCCGTGCGGTATTTCAGCGAGCCCAAGCTGCTGTTCAAGGTGGGACGCGGAAGTTTTATGCCCGCCCCGAACGTTGACAGTGCGGTTATCCGTCTTGACATCAAGGGCGAAAAAAAGCTCCCCGATAACGAGGAGCAGATGATGTTCCGTTTGATACGTGCAGGTTTCTCACAGCGTAGAAAGCAGCTGGTAAATCCCCTTTCCGCAGAACTGAAAATATCCAAAGCGGAGGTGGCGGAACTGTTCGGCAAAGTCGGGATAAAGCCCACCGCAAGAGCGGAGGAGCTTCTTCTTGAGGACTACGAAAAGCTGGCAGCCGCGGCAATGAACACATAATTCAGAACCCCCTATCGATTAATCGGTAGGGGGCTTGTCTATCCACATTTAAATCAATACTGAATCTCCATGGGATTCTCGGGAATTGTAAGCTGCGGCTCTCTGTAGTTGCCGACAATCTCCACACCCTGAACAAACCAGTCCATTGCGAAAATCTGCCTGTCGGTCATCACGTCCGTCTGGAGATAGCGAGGAACACCCGTGTTGTCCACAAGCTGTCCGCTGAAAATCTCGCCGCCGTTCGCCAGCATCGGCACCAGTGCGTCCAGCACACGCTGACAATCGTTGTCCTTGTTTGCGGAGAGTGCCTCGGAAATGCAGATAATGCCGTTGCCCATATTACCCGTATACACATCGGGCTGCCATGTATCCAGCTGCATCTGCTTAAATTGTGCGAGGAAATAGCTGTCGCGTCTGGTGTAGAAGTACATCAGCATCTTAGTGTAATCATTCTCTTTTTCGTTGAAGTCGTGACTTCCCACGAACTTTATTCCCTTCGCCTCGCAGTATTCCTCTGCGTGAGAAGAAGCGGTGTAGCAGATAATAACATCGCAGCCGCGGGCAATGAGTGCGTCAATCGCTTTCTCAATCTCCTTATCGCGGGACGCGGTGATGGTGAAGAGCTTCGCCGTATTAAACACTGCCTGTGTGCCGAGTGCCGCAGCGTTTACCACGGGGATAAGGTACAGCAAATCCTGATCGCCAACAAAGCCTATCTTTCGTGAGTACGAATTGTAAGCCGCCGCTATGCCGCCTGCATACGCACCCTGATACGGCAGCTCGGTATAGGTGCTGACATTGGAGCCGCCGCTTACCATTCCGTAACCGATAAAGTTGATGTCCATATATCGGTTGGATATGGTGTTGAGCATACTTGAGAATACGGCACTTCCCGACACGATATCCGTACACCCCGCTTCAACCAGAGTTTTCACCGCCTTCTCGAAGTCGGTAATGCTCACGTTGTCGATATAGCAGGTTTCCGCATTGCTGCGGTTAGCCGCAAGCAGACGCTGGGTGTTCATGTCGTAGGAAAAGCCGAAATCGTCCACTTCATCATGGAATATGTAGCCAACCTTGTGGTGAGGCTTTTCCGGTTCGTCGATGCTGCTGGAGTCCGACGAGCCGGAACCGCCCGCGTCCTTTTCGCAGCCCGCAAGGCAGAATGTCAAAGACATCGCCATCATTATTGCGGCAATCCGCTTCAACCAATTTATCTTACTAGAAGTCATATCAATATAACCCTCCGTCTTTTTGTCGAAAGTCACCAGAATCGGGCGATTTTTTCACGGAAAAAACACCCTGTTATGATTATAACATATTTCTAAAAAAAAATCATCACTTTTTTGAATATTTGTGTTTATTTTTTTTTAGATTTATGGTATAATGGAATAGAGCATACTTTTCAGGCAGAAAAATGCTCATTTTGTATTACGTTTAGTATAATTGCTAAATAATATCGCATTATGTAGAATAGAAAGGAAAAAATTGGATAAATGAAAAAAATCGGCAAATTCGGAAAATTTCTTCGCTCGGCTGTTGCTGTCATATCGGCTGCGGTGATGTGCGTATCAATGTCGGGCTGTTCCGTGGAGTTCGGAACCTCCCCCTCGGCAAATGACAAGAAGGTCGTGGCAAAACCCACCGGCGGTGAAGACACCAAGGGTATGGAAATCACCTACCTTGACTTCCGCAAGCAGTACAGCTATCTTCTTGAAATCTACGACATCGAGGACGACACCGCCGAAGATATTGCGGACGCCTGCACCGAACAGCGTAATCAAATTATCAGCGACCTCATCACCACCAAGATAATCATGCACGAGGCAAACAAGCTCGGCATCACCCTCACTCAGGAAGAAATCGACGAGGCGAAAGCCTCCGCCAACGAGCAGATAGAAGCCCAGATAAACTACTTCGGCAGCCTTGCCGACTACTCCGACCTTGGTTTAGAGGAAATCACCGACGAGGTACGCCACCAACGCGGCGGGCAGAAGCTGGACGAACTTCTGGAGAAGTGTGCTATGACGCGTGACGACCTGTACGCCTGGTCGGAGGAATACATACTCTCCACAAAACTGCTGGACGAGGTGACGAAGGACATCACCCGCGAGCAGGCGAAAACGCAGGCTCAGACCTACATCGACCGCGTAAAGAACATCTACGAGGAAGACCCCGCCTACTACGAGCAAAGCGGTTATTCCGCTTTGTGGGTTCCCGAGGGTTCGCGGCTTATCAAACACGTTCTGGTGGGATTTGACGATTCGCTCCAGATGCAGATAATGACCTACAGAAACAACAATGACGACGAGGGTGCGGACGCTCTGCGTGAGCAGGGTGCCGCAGAGCTTGAGGAAAAGGTAGCCGAGGTTCAGCAGAAGCTTGTCGAGATGGAGGAGGGCAAAATCACCTTCAACGAAATTCTGCTTGAATACAGCTCTGACGCAACCGGCTCCTCGATGTATCCCGACGGCTATCTTGTAGTTCCG
Source organism: Oscillospiraceae bacterium (assembly GCA_051882535.1). Classification (GTDB taxonomy): domain Bacteria; phylum Bacillota; class Clostridia; order Oscillospirales; family Ruminococcaceae; genus CAG-115. The sequence continues at coordinate 11,844 of JBJESA010000051.1, read as the reverse complement.
AACGGCACTATGTACGTACCCGAATTTCAGAAAGCGGCTTTTGTTCCCGAGAAAATCGGCGATAAAACAGTCTGCGTCAGCGACTACGGCGTTCATGTGATGATTTACGCAGATGACGCCAAGGCAGACCCCGAATCTATCGAATCGTTTATTGATACCGCCTACGGTGAGATGAAGAACGATGCGTTTCAGACAAAACTCGCCGAGTGGAGAGAATTGTACAACTACGAAATTGACCGCGAATTCCTCCGTCTTGACTTCAAACCCGAAACTTCGGACGATTCGAACGATTCGGACAATTCCGCTGATTCAACCGATTCGGCAGCAAACTAAAATATTTCCGGCGGCAGGAGCCCGCCACCAAATAAACTTACGAACGGAGCAGTTATGAACACACCGATTTGCGATTTTTTGGAAAACTACACCACCGAGAACAAGCTGCGGCTGCACACTCCAGGACATAAAGGCGAATTCCCGCACGACATCACAGAAGTTTACGGAGCCGACAGCCTGTACGAAACCAATAGCAATGAAATCATCGGAATGTCGGAATTGAACGCCCAGAGCCTGTTCGGCTCGCTTAAGACCTGCTATTCCTGCGAAGGCTCTACCCTCGCGATACAGGCGGGACTTGCCGTGCTGAAATCGCAGGGAGTAAAGACGATTGCGGCTTCACGCTGTTCGCATCGTTCGTTGGCAATGGCGGCGTCGCTTTTGCAGATGAACGTGAAATGGCTGTACCCGCCGGAATTTCTCTCCGCCAATGTTACATACGATGCAGAGGCAATCCGCGACGCAGACGCACTGTTCATCACCAATGTGGACTACTACGGCGGAACTTGGCGTTTCGTTAACCCCAAAATCCCCGTTCTTATCGACAACGCACAAGCCGCATATCTCCGTTTCGTGGACAAGCGTATGTTTGGTGTGGAGTATGTCCACCCGCTGGAGCTGGGTTTTCCGCTTATCTGTGCGGAGTCCGCTCATAAAACGCTCCCCGTACTGACTGGTGGTGCGTATCTGCACTTCTCGCAGGGGACAGACCCGTCCCGTGCAAAGGAAATGATGGCGATGTTCGGTACGTCAAGTCCGTCATACCTTATTATGGAGAGCCTTGACCGCTTCAACGGAATGATAGCCAATAATGTTCAGATGGTGAACAATGCGTGCGGTGCCGTGGCAGAGCTGAAAGAACGTCTGGTAAAGGCGGGCGTTCCCCTCGTAAAAAGCGACCCGCTCCGAATCACCGTCAATGCCCGCGAATACGGACTTACCGGCTTCCAGTACGCACAAATTCTCCGCGACAGCGGCGTTGAGTGCGAACTCGCCGACCAGAACAAGGCGGTGCTTCTGTTCTCCGCAACTTCAACGCTTCAGGATTGCGAACGTGCCGAGATAGCAATGCTGTTCGTGCCAACTCGTGCTCCGCTGCCGCCCGCAAAGCTCCCCATTGTCAAGGCGGTCGCAGATATGCCGATGTGGGAAGCAATGTACAAACCGTGCAAGACCATTCCGATAAAATCGGCGAGCGGCGAGGTGTGTGCAAAATTCACCGCTCCCTGCCCTCCGGGAATCCCGTTGGTAATGCCCGGCGAGATTATCGACCACAATATGATAGACGCATTGTATGCTTTTGGTATACGGGAAGTAACAGTTGTCGCACGTTCTCGTCCGTTTTAATCGAGCGGTATCTGCCGCACCTTGAAACGCAGCCGCTCGCGTGTGAAAAATTCAACGTTCCCGCGTGACTTGTTGAAAAGGTTGCGTCTGCGTACAATGCAGACTATCCGATTGTGCGGAAGAACAGCAGAGCGTAACCGAAGCCACTTTCGTGCCGTCACCGCTGTATTCTCCCCATTCGGAGAAACACCTATACGGCGGATAAAAATCAGCCGCATTGCCGCTGAATAAAGCGAAGCCACTAAGATGCAAAGCAATGCGGTTTCCAAAAGCTCGGCAGAACGCAGACGGGGGAATACCAGCACGCACACCAGCCCCGCACCCGCTGCCGCAGCAATAACAAGCGGCACTCCGCAATGTCCCCGGAACGACCGCAGGGGCGAACCCACCGAATGTCGCCCGACTATTCCAATCTTCCCCCGCCCGACAGCGGGAAACAAAATAACCCCACGCACCCGCACGGGGGCACGTCCAAGCAGCAGCGACATCACGCTTTCCTCATATACCGCCGCTGCGGAATTAAGGAAAAGCGTATGCTCATATAATGTAAGAACACCGCTCTTAACGAACGCCGTTTCTCCTACAAAAGCGGCGTGAAACCGCATAAGGTTCAGCAGTTTTTTGGAGAACGCAAACGCCCACCCCGCCAACGCGAATACGGCAGCCGCTACCGCCGCACGGGGAATGAAGATTTGCACGGATTGCAAAAAGCCGCTCACATTATTTACGGTGTCGGAGAGTATTTTTTCGAGAAATACGGATACCCGCTCGGAGTACTCCCCGCCGAACAGCCTACTCACCCGCGTGAGTGCCGCTGCGAACAGAAAAACCCCACCCAACGCGTGGGTGTCGGAAAATGCACCAATCACTTCTTCGGAGAATTTCGCGGATTCTGTAAATTCCGTATTTTCGGGAAATTTTCCCGACAGCGGGAAAAACTCGTCCCGCCCGAGGAAGAACTTCACGCTCCCGAAATTGCAAAAGACCTCGATTTCCTTCGCACGAAACACGCGGAGAAAAAGCGAACGTCTGACTGTAATTCTGACGATTGAACACAACGGCACAACTGCCGTTCTGATAAGGAAAATTCCCTTTGTAACAACGATTTTTCGGGAGTCGTATTCCACCCTCACGAAAAAACGTCGAAGCAGAAAAAATAAAATAAATCTCATATTGAAAAGAGGTTATTACATCAATGACTACAGGTTGTATCATTCTCGCAGGCGGTGCGGGAAAGCGAATGAAATCCGAAAAGCCGAAAGTTCTCTGCGAAGTACTGAAAAAGCCGATGCTCGGCTGGGTGCTGGATTCTGCGAAAGAATTCGGATTTGACAAAATCGCCGTTGTAACAGGCTACAAGCACGAACTCACCGAGCAGTATTTAGCCGAAAATTACAGCGATGTACATACATATCTTCAGGACGAACAGAAAGGCACAGGCGACTCTGCCGCCCGTGCGATGGAGCTTATCAACAGCGTAGACCGCGTATGCGTGCTGTGCGGCGACGCACCGTTTATTGACGCGGATACTTTAAGGAACGCCCTTGACCTGCACGAAAAGTCGGGTGCGGGAGTGACCGTAATCACCGCCACCATTGACGACCCCCACGGCTACGGAAGAATTATCCGAAACGAGAACGGAAAATTCCAAGCTATCCGCGAACAGAAAGATTGTTCCCCCGAAGAAGCCCAAATATGCGAGATAAACAGCGGTGCATATTGGTTCTCCGCCAAGGAACTCGCCGAAGCACTCCCCCGCTTGCAGAACAACAATGCCTCCGGCGAATACTACCTCACCGACTGCATCGAGCTAATCGGCAATGCGGCGGCATATACAAGTGAAAATCCCCGCATAGCCTACGGTGCAAATACCAAGGGCGACCTTTGCGAATTGAACAACATCGCCCGCTTTGAAGTTCTCAAAAAACAGATGGAAAACGGCGTGTGCTTTATCACGCTTGACGGCATTATCATAGGCAAAGACGTTGTAATCGGCGAGGATACGCTTGTTCTCCCGAATACGATTATTCTCGGGAAAACCACTATCGGCAAAAACTGCGAAATCGGTGCAAATTCCCGCATAGAGAACTGCACAATCGGGGATAATGTAGTATTGGATAATGTAAAAGCCACTTCCTCCACTGTTGAGGACGGAGTTTCGATAGGTCCGTTCGCACAGCTTCGCCCCGGCTCTGTTATCAAGAAGGGCGTGAAGATAGGCGACTTCGTGGAAATCAAGAATTCCACAATCGGCGAGAATACCGCCGTTGCCCACCTTACTTATGTCGGCGACAGCGACGTCGGACGCGGCGTAAACTTCGGCTGCGGCTGCGTTACCGCCAACTATGACGGTGTGAATAAGCACCGCACCGAGATTGGCGACCACGCATTTATCGGCTGTAATACAAACCTCATCGCCCCCGTGAAAGTCGGAGAGAACGCTTCGACTGCCGCAGGCTCGACTATCACCAAGGACGTACCTCCGAACTCGTTGGTTGTGGAACGTGCTCCCACCCGCACAATTGAGAACTGGGGAATGAATTTTAAGAGGAAGAAAAAATGAGCAACAAAGCATTAATTGTCGTTGACTATCAAGTGGACTTCGTAAGCGGAGCACTCGGCTTTGCGGGTGCGGAACTTATCGAGCCGCTGATTGCCGAAAAAATCAAGGACTGCCGCAAAAACGGCGGCACGATAATCTTCACGTATGACACCCATCATGCGAATTATCTAGACACCGCCGAGGGCAAAAAACTCCCTGTTCCCCACTGTATCGAAAACACAGAGGGCTTCGAGCTTTTCGGTAAAATCCGCGACTGTCCGGAGGACGGCGATATTGTAGTCAGAAAGCCCTCGTTCGGCTCGTTGGAGCTTGCCGACATTCTCCGCGAGAGGAAGTTCGACGAGGTGGAATTGTGCGGACTGGTGACGGATATCTGCGTTGTGTCGAACGCGATTATCACGAAAGCCGCTCTCCCCGAAGCCAAGGTTTCGGTGGACGGTGCGGCGTGTGCTTCGTTTGATAAATCGGCTCACAAGGCGGCTTTACAGGTGATGAAGTCCGTCCAGATTGACGTTATCAATGATTAAAGAGGAGTAACCCATGTTTACCGAACAAAACTATACCATGCTGTGCGACTTCTACCAGCTTACAATGGGCAACGGTTACCTGAAAAGCGGATACGCCAACCGCACAGCGTATTTCGATTTGTTTTTCAGAAAAGTCCCCGACAAGGGCGGTTATGCGATTTGTGCGGGACTGGAACAGGTGTGCGAGTATATCGAGAATCTGCACTTCGACGCGGACGATATTGAATTCCTCCGCAGCAAGGGAATTTTCAGCGAGGATTTTCTGGAGTATCTGCGGGATTTCAAGTTCGAGGGCGACATTTTCGCTGTCCCCGAGGGTACGCCCGTGTTCCCGCACGAGCCGCTGATTACGGTTCGTGCTCCCGCAATTCAGGCACAGCTGATTGAAACGATGCTGCTGCTTCTCGTAAATCACCAGTCGCTTATTGCGACAAAGGCTTCGCGAATTGTACGTGCCGCGGAAGGCCGTGCAATATCGGAGTTCGGCTCAAGACGGGCACAGGGTGCTTCGGGTGCGATTCTGGGAGCACGAGCTGCATATATCGGCGGCTGTGCGGGTACGGCTTGCGTTATCTCCGATAAAATATACGGCGTCCCCGCAACAGGCACCATGGCACACTCGTGGATTCAGATGTTCGACAGCGAACTTGAAGCATTCGAAGAATACTGCAAGACCTACCCCAACAGTACCACGCTCCTTGTGGATACCTACAACGTGCTGAAATCGGGCGTGCCGAACGCTATCAAGGCATTTGACAATGTTCTGAAGCCGCTCGGTGCAAGACCAAAGGGTATTCGCCTTGATTCGGGCGATATTGCATACCTTTCTATCGAGGCACGCAAGATGCTGGACGAGGCGGGATATCCCGATTGTAAGATAGTCGCTTCCAATTCGCTGGACGAGTATATTATAGAAAATCTGCTCAGACAGGGTGCGAAAATCGACCTGTTCGGAGTGGGCGAGCGGCTTATCACCGCTTCCAGCGAGCCGGTTTTCGGCGGTGTGTACAAGCTGTGTGCAGTCGAAAAGGACGGCGTAATCACCCCGAGAATTAAGATAAGCGAAAATGTCGCTAAAATCACCAACCCGCATTACAAGAAGCTCTACCGCCTGTTCGACAACGAAACCGGCAAGGCACAAGCGGATTTGCTTTGCGTGTATGACGAGAAAATCGACGATACAAAGCCCCTCGAAATCTTCGATCCCGACTTCACCTGGAAACGCAAGACTTTGACGAATTTCACCGCCAAGGAACTGCAAGTGCCTGTGTTCCTGGGCGGAAAACGCGTGTACGAACTCCCGAAAATAGACGAAATCAGACAGCATTGTGCCGAGCAGTTGGGCAAGATGTGGAATTCGGTGCTGCGTTTCGAAAATCCGCATGAGTATTATGTGGACTTGTCGCAGAAACTCTGGGACATCAAGCAGAACCTGCTTGCCGGACATTAAGGGGGAATAGAATGATTGGGGAAGATGTTCGGGAACAGAATATCAGCCCGAATGAAATAAACTCCGAGCCGCCCGACGATATTATTTTCGAAGAATCCGCACCCGTTATAATGGAAATTTCGGACGTAACAAACCCAAGTCCCGACTCGTTTGAGAATATGCCGAAGCAAGACTCGGACAGTTCCGACTTCGAAACTGAGGAGCGAATACGTATTCAAAATATGTCGCCCGAGGAAACAATGCAGTACCTCAAGCAGTCGCTGAATGAGATAAATCTGTTCGATAACAGCGGAGAGGACATCAGCGATGACAGCAGCGACAGTCCGGGCGATATCGGCGATTTGGACGATTTTGATAATATCGATTGGCTCTCTGATAACTCCGAGGAAACGGAAAAACCCGCCGATTTGCCAGCACCGCATATTCCGCAAGCGTCATCTCAGGCACTGTTGGCGGCAGCAGAGCATGACCTCGCGACTGTGGAGGAAACGCCGGACAAGCCGCTCACCGTGGAGCCGGTCTGGGGTGATATCTACATAAAGGCAAGCCGCAGTCTGCGTGAACTGTGCGAGAGCGGAAAACTCACCATGCCACAGATAGAAACGGAACTTAAGGGAAAATTGCTTGATTCGGCGAAACAGTTTGCAGCTGTGACAAAGGACGAATCGAAAATTCCGAAATCGCTGCTCCCCAAAATCACGGAGCTCAAAGCAGCGATTTCCAATACCGACCCGTACTTTCAGGCGGGAGAAGATATCGCCGCCCGTGCGATGTTCTTTATGCTGTATCAGATGCTGTCCTACGCGGACAGAATTGCACAAACACCCGAAACCAAGGAAAATCTCAACGACTTTTTCCGCCGCTTCGGAACCGCAGGAATTACGCTTTCAATGCTCGATGTGAGGGTTTGACCAATCACGAGCAAGGATATACAAAGGGCACCTCTAAAAACCTTGTTTGAGGCAAAATTGCCATAGCACGCCGTCTGCTGCGTCAAACCTCCTCGCAAGGCATACAGCCTTGCTTCGTCGGTTTTCCTTGCATCCGACGCACTCTGACAATTTTGCCCTTTCAAACCGGTTTTAAGAGATGCCCAAAATAAAAAAGAAAGGCTACACAATATGAACAACGAATTAGTTCTGGTAATTGATTTTGGCGGACAGTACAATCAGCTGATTGCCCGCCGCGTGCGTGAGCACAATATCTACTGCGAGGTTATCTCGTACAAGACACCGATTGAAGAAATCCGTGCCAAGAACCCCAAGGGAATCATCTTCACAGGCGGCCCCAACTCGGTGTATCTCGATGATTCTCCCAGAATGAGCAAGGAAATACTTGAACTTGGCGTGCCCGTGCTGGGAATTTGCTACGGTGCACAGTTTCTGGTTTACGCTCTCGGCGGAACAATCGAGCCTGCAAGCGACTCATCTCTTGCAGAATACGGCAGAACCGAGTGTGAAATGGATACTACATCTCCGCTTTTCGATGGTCTTGACAAGTCCTCTATTGTATGGATGAGCCATAACGACTACATATCGCACGTTCCCGAGGGATTTAAGTCTATCGGTCACAGTGTGAAATGTCCGTTCGGAGCAATGGCGGACGAGAAGAGAAAGCTGTACGGCGTGCAGTTCCACCCCGAGGTTAATCACACGGTTCAAGGCTTCGATATGCTCGGCAACTTCCTTTACAAAATCTGCGAATGTAAGGGCGACTGGACAATGGAGAACTATGCGGATATTGCAATCCGCGAAATCCGCGAAAAGGTAGGCAGCGGAAAGGCACTGCTTGCACTTTCGGGCGGAGTTGACAGTTCGGTAGCGTGCAAGCTGCTTGCAAAGGCTATCGGAAGCCAGCTGACTTGCATTTTCGTCGACCACGGACTTATGCGTAAGAACGAGGGCGACGAGGTAGAGGCTGCGTTCAAGGGCAGCGGCGTTAATTTCGTTCGTGTAAACGCGGGCGAGCGTTTCCTGTCGAAACTCGCAGGAGTATCCGAGCCGGAAAGAAAGCGTAAGATTATCGGCGAGGAGTTTATCCGTGTATTTGAGGAAGAAGCAAAGAAGATAGGCACGGTGGATTATCTCGTGCAGGGTACGATATACCCCGATGTTATCGAGTCGGGACTTGGCGACGCAGCAGTTATCAAGTCGCACCATAACGTGGGTGGTTTGCCCGATTATGTAGATTTCAAGGAGATTATCGAGCCGCTTCGTCTGCTGTTCAAGGACGAGGTAAGAAAGCTCGGAATCACACTCGGACTGGACGAGAAACTTGTATGGCGTCAGCCGTTCCCCGGCCCGGGACTTGCGATTCGAATAATCGGCGATATCACACCGGAGAAGGTGGCGATTTTGCAGGACGCAGACGCAATCTTCCGCGAAGAGATAGCAAACGCGGGGCTTGACCGTGATATCAACCAGTACTTCGCGGTGCTGACGAATATGCGTTCCGTGGGAGTCATGGGCGACGGAAGAACGTACGATTACACGCTCGCACTCCGTGCGGTATCGACCAGCGACTTTATGACCGCGGACTTCTCGAGGATTCCGTATGATGTGCTGGAGAAAGTATCCGTCCGCGTAGTAAACGAAGTCGGCAACATCAACCGCGTTGTGTACGATGTAACCAGTAAGCCGCCGGCGACTATTGAGTGGGAGTAAACCAAAGCCCTCATCAAGCCGCATAACAAAGCCGTTTGTAAGGCTTCGGCATAGGTTTTGACCACACTTTGACCGCATTTATTCTATATCGAGCCGATTTGAAACAATTTAATAATATTGTATAAGGTTAAGAGCCGTTGCGATTGCAGCGGCTCTTTTTCTGTCTATAATCACTCATCATTCAAGTGTTGCTTAACCCACTCGATATGCTTCGTCTGGCGTTCCTCACGGGTGAGTTCGGGGAAATCCTTTTTGGATAAGGGTTTGCTGTAATATCCCCTCATTCTTTCTTTTTCTGCTTGGTAGGTTTCCGTGGATATGGAATAGGACTCCAAATCGCCGCAGAAATCTCCGAAATGATCATTGAAAACGGAATTACAACGGGGATTGCCAAGCGGTCAAAGTCGCTGCTTGAAGTACCGATTCCCTATTGTCTGAATTAATTCGAAAAAAACACCCAAAAACCCCTTGACAATATATATATATATATATATATATATATATAATAGAAAAGGAACAATTTGTTCCGAAAATTAACAAACGGAAAGGGTAATAAAATGAAAAAAGGACAAAAGATTTTAGGGGCAGTTTTAACGGCGGCAATGGTTTTGTCGCTGACCGCGTGCGGAGAGGATTCAAGTTCTTCCGTACAGTCAAGCAGCTCAACGAACACTTCTTCGGAGGTTTCGAGCAGTTCTTCGTCATCTTCGGCACAATCTAGCAGTTCATCAAGCACAACAACTTCATCGTCAACGGAGCAGTCGAGCAGTTCTTCCGCAGAAAGCAGCAGTTCTTCAACAGCGGAGAGCAGTTCTTCGTCATCTTCGGTACAGTCGAGCAGCAGTTCAAGCAGCTCTAGCAAACCTCAGTCGAGCAGCAGCTCAAGTTCTTTGAGCAAACCGCAGTCTAGCAGTTCAAGCTCTTCGTCATCTTCAGCCGTTACCGAAACTCCCTCGTCTTCCGCAAGTGATTACGAGTACAAATACGTTGCTGAACTCGGCGGTATGGAAATCACAAAGTACATAGGTAAAGATAAGAAAGTTGTGGAAATTCCTTCGACAATCGAGGGAAAGAGCGTTGTAAGCATAGGAAAAGACGCGTTTAGATGGGCATATTGGGTTGCGGAAGTAAAAATTCCCGCGAGCGTTAAAAAAATCGGTGGAAACGCGTTTGACAATTGCAGTAGTCTTAAAAGTGTAAATATTCCTGCCGGTGTTACAACCATTGAAGGGAGTACATTTTCTGCATGTCGAGCCCTTACAAGCATAACAATCCCAAGCGGTGTTACAAGCATAGGAAATAATGCGTTTACTAGTTGTGAAAGTCTTAAAAGCATAACAATACCGAACAGCGTTACAAGCATAGGAAACAGTGCATTTTACAATTGCAAAAGTTTGGAAAGCCTCAATATACCGGACAGCGTTACAAGTATTGGTGATTATGCATTCACCGGCTGTGACAACACTACATTCAAATACAAAGGCAAAACCTATTCCTACGCCGACCGTGAAACGCTTTACAAAGTAATCAACAATTCGGGTTCTTCAAGCAGCAGTTCAAGCTCGTCTTCGTCAACACCGACCAATCCTGTTGAGGTTCCCGGTTCTTCCACTGTTTCCGAGTCGGATTTCACTACCGCATTCCACGTTGAATTAGGCGGTACGATGATTACCTCATACACCGGCAAAGCAAGCACGGTTGAATTCCCGTCAAAAATCGGCGGCAATACTATCGGAATGATTGCAAACAAGAGCTGCGTTGAAACCTATACACCCAAATGTGCATATCCGAGCATTAAAGTCGCAATCCTTCCGGATTCTGTGACAAATCTCGAAGGCTACGCTTTCTATAACTGCACGAACCTTACAAGTGTTAAGTTTGGAAAGGGTATGTACTGGATTGCAAAGGAAGCGTTCAGCGGCTGTACAAATCTCACCGATGTTGCAATCAACGACAGCATTGTCCACATCGAACCCGACGCGTTTAAGGGCTGCACGAAGCTTAAAAACGTGACCTATAAAGGCAAAACATACACCTACGCAAATATAGATAATCTGATTAAAGCAATCAACGGTTAATCACCCTGCCCGAGCGTCCTGAACGTTCGGGCTTTTTTCCGCCAAATCGCAACAAATTCTTTCTATCAGATTTGGAGTTGAGGTCGTTGTCGCTAGATAAAAGCATAGCCGCACTCGGTGTCGGGTGCGGCTAAATGTGAATATGTGAACTGCTTGACTTATGGGAAATTGTCTAATTCTTCAGCTTGGAAGTGTCTTCCAAATAAAATTCAAGATACCCACATTCAGGACAAACTGCAACACGAACCTTTCCAAGATTGTCCTTGAATATGCCTTGCTTCGTGATTTTTAATCCATAAGCTCCGCCTTCGACCTTAACATCATAGTTTTCTCTCATTTCACATTCGCAACGAATACACTTTCTCATTGTAATCTCCTCCCGCGAATTCCGATATGTCGTTGAGGTTATTATACCATAACCAACCAAGAAATTCAACCCCTTTTCAGTCCCCGATTTTCGGGTGACTGCAAATTTATTGCAAAGCTGAAAAGAAAAAAATGGGGATACTGCTCGCCGCAGTTCCCTGCCCCGTCCAAGTGCTTTGCCGATTGCCCCACACTTTTCTTTTTCAGTTTTGAAAAAAGCACCAATGTCGGTGTGAAAGCGGTACGGGGATTGCAAAGGGGTGCAGGACAAGTATAACGACAACCTTATCAGAGCACATAGCAAGAGTAATTTAATTTCTATCAAATACGGACTTGAATTTTTTTCAATTTAGTGTTATACTATCATAAATTGGAAAATAGGTGGGGTGTACTATGATATCAGCGGCATTGGCGGTTTTGGAAACGGACGAACAGCAGAATGAGCTATCCGAGTTTTACGAAAAAAACAAAAATCGTTTTTTCGCAATTGCATTTGAGCACTTACATAATCAACAAG
>JBJESA010000050.1:0-4219 GCA_051882535.1 Oscillospiraceae bacterium | reverse complement strand
GCCAGTATTCCGACTACGCCCATTACTTGCCTCTTTCAGCCATCAGAAGTGCGATTTCCTGCTCGTTGATGCCGACCATTGCTTCTCCAAGATTTGCGGAGAGTTCTGCGAGCATTTCGGGCTTGTCGTAGTTTGTAACTGCCTTTACAATCGCCTGAGCACGCTTTTCGGGGTCGCCGGACTTGAAAATTCCCGAGCCTACAAACACGCCCTCTGCACCCAGCTGCATCATCAGAGCCGCGTCTGCGGGGGTAGCTACTCCGCCCGCCGCAAAGTTTACAACAGGGAGCTTCTTGTTATCGTGAACATACTTTACGAGGTCGTAGGAAACCTGCAAACGCTTTGCTTCCTCGAACAGCTCGTCCTCGCGTCTTGAAGCAAGCTGTGCAATCTCGCTCTGAATCATTCTCATGTGACGAACCGCCTGAATAACGTCGCCCGTACCCGGCTCGCCCTTGGTGCGAATCATAGACGCACCCTCGGAAATTCTGCGAAGTGCCTCGCCAAGGTTCTTTGCACCGCATACGAACGGTACTTTGAAGTCGTTCTTGTTGATGTGGTAAACATCGTCAGCGGGGGAGAGTACCTCGCTCTCGTCAATGTAGTCGATGTTAATTGCCTGAAGAATCTGTGCTTCTGCAAAATGACCGATACGGCACTTTGCCATAACGGGAATGCTTACCGCGTCCTGAATTCCCTTAATCATAGCCGGGTCACTCATACGAGAAACGCCGCCTGCCGCACGAATGTCTGCGGGAATTCTCTCCAGTGCCATTACTGCACAAGCACCTGCTGCCTCGGCGATTTTAGCCTGCTCGGGAGTGGTTACGTCCATAATAACGCCGCCCTTGAGCATCTGTGCGAGTTCCTTGTTTAACTGGTAACGATTGTTGTCCATGGTATATCTCCTTAAAATTTGTGTTAAAGTGTTGACTTTTCGGTCTAAAAATAGTATAATTGTTTTGTGACCATATTTCAATATTCAAATCAGAGTTTTTTGATAAGACCAGAAAGGCAAAAAATATGCTTACCTACGAACTCGATAAGACCAGTTCAGAACCCCTCTATGTCCAGATTTACACCCGAATAAAAGACGATATAGAACGCGGAATCGTTTCTGCAAACGACAAACTGCCCTCCAAACGCAGCCTTGCCTCTAACCTCGGGGTAAGTGTAATCACGGTGGAGAACGCATATAACCAGTTAATAGCGGAGGGTTATATAAGGTCAGTTCCGCAAAAGGGCTATTTCGCGGAGAAACTGGGTGCCGCTATCCCCACGGAGAAGCCCGCCGTGTCCCGCCCGACGCCCCCCGCATCACTCGAATCCGACTCGGAGAACAAGCTGTTCCCATTCACCACCTGGGCGAAGCTTATGCGTGAAGAACTTTCCTCAAATCAAGAGAAGCTTCTCACCAAACCGCCGTTCGAGGGGGTGTACGAACTCCGCTCGGCGATTTCCCGCCACCTCAAGCAGTTCCGAAATATCACCGCCTCGCCCGAGCAAATCATCATCGGTGCGGGTTCGGAATATCTGTATATGCTGATGAATATCCTGTTCGGAAGTCGGAGCGTTTTTGCGGTTGAAGAACCGGGATATTCCAAAATCGCTGAAATTTACGCCAACTACGGAATGAAGTGCGAGCGGATTCCCGTGCTGTCCGACGGTATAGATACCGATTATCTGCAGAACATCAAGGCGAACGTAATTCACCTATCGCCCTCTCACCACTTTCCTACGGGCGTTATCACCTCGGTTAGCAAGCGTTACGCCTTGCTTGAGTGGGCAAGCCATTCTTCCGACAGATTTATCATCGAGGACGATTACGACAGCGAATTCCGGCTTTCGGGAAAGCCCATACCGTCCATGTACAGCATTGATATGATGGACAAGGTAATCTATATGAACACGTTCAGCAAGAGCCTTTCCTCCACTATCCGAATAAGTTATATGGTACTCCCGCCTGACTTGCTGGGAAAGTATAAGCAGAAACTCGGATTTTTCTCCTGCCCCGTGTCCACATTCGAGCAGTACGCCCTCGCACGGTTTATCGAGGACGGGTATTTCGAAAAGCACATCAACCGAATGAGAGCACATTACAAGAAACGCCGCACGGCACTTTTCGAAAAGATGAAGTCGCACGACATCTTCGCCGATTCCACCATCTCCGGCGAGGATTCGGGACTGCACTGCATTGTGGAATTTCGCACCGCTCTCCCCGATGCGGAGCTTTTGCGGGAAGTGACCGCCCTCGGCTTCAAGGCTTCGATGATTAAGGACTACTACCACAACGCAAATCAGCAAGACTGTCACACTCTGATTTTTCCGTATTAAAGGAGGGCGAAACAGATGAAGAAAACGCTTTTCACAGCAACAACCGTACTGTTGGCGGCATTTGTAGTTGCAACAGCGGCGTATTTTATTACCGAAACAGGTTGGGTAAAAACTGTCGCTATCTCGCTTGGTATCACCTCTTACCACTTTGTTATGAGATTGATAGTGGGGCTGAGTTTTGACGGAATTCTGCACAACCATGTTAATTGGGACAGGTGGTGGTTTCGTCAAAGAAAGTTCGAGCCGTCCTTGTACCGATTCCTCCGTGTAAAGAACTGGAAGAAGAATATGCCCACGTTCGAAAGAAGCTATTTTGACTTGACAAAACGTACTGTTCCCGAAGTGATTGGAGCAACCTGCGAAGCCGAGTTGGTTCACGAAACGATTATCGTGCTGTCTTTTTTGCCAATTGCATTGACTGTGTGCTTTGGGGCGTTTTGGGTGTTTGTTATCACCTCAACGGCGTCGGCATTGTTCGATTTGAGTTTGGTATTTGTGCAAAGATATAACCGCCCCCGATTAGTCAAGCTGCTGAATAAAAAGACAGCTAATCCTTTTATCTGATTTTTTTGCATCTTATCAAAAACCCCTTGCAATTTACTCCCGAAAGTATTATAATAAGTATCAACGTTAGTCTTTACGAAAGGAATTGACTTATGGAACTTTTGAAGAAAAACGAACTTGACGCCAACCGTGTAGCCGCAAATGTAATGCTTGTTACATTTGGCATTTTTACGGTCGTCTATATTCTCGATTTGATAGGCTTCTTTACTACGGACAAGGGGCTTATGACGGTGGCGTACATTATCGGCACGGTTTGCCTGTGGATACCGTTCATCGTAGTGAAAGCATTAAAAATGACGTCTGCAGCGGTGAAGTATATCATCGTGTCCTGTGCGGTGGCATTCGTTATTTGTCTGGATATTACGCTGACTTTCCATGTGTACATTATGTGCGTGTTCCCCATTGCGATTGCAAGCCTGTATTTCTCGAAGAAGCTCTCCGTGTTTGCAAGCGTTCTCGCGATTGTGGGAAATGCGGGAGGAGCACTTATCGCAGCTCTGCTGGAAACGCTCCCCGATGAAAACTACCACTCAATGCGTTCAACGCTTATATTCAACATACTCCCAAAGGCGATGATGACGTTTGCACTTGCGGCGATTTTCACGATGCTGGCACGCCGTGCGTCCTCAATGCTCGGCAGCCTGATGAGTGCGGAACAGCAGAACATCATGCGTGAAAAGTCGCTTGAGGTGTCCGAACGTCTGCTGAAGGCCGTTTCCGAGCTTGACCGTATCGCTGCGGATTCTACGGAGTCTAATCAGAGTATTGCTGACGAATCTGCCGAGGTGATGTGTGGCAGCGAGCAGAACACCGATAAGATTATTCAAGTAGAGGCGAATATGAAGTCCATCTCCGACAGCCTCACCGAGTTGTCCGATATGAGCCGTCAAATCGCAAGACTTGCTACCGACAGCAAAAAGCTCACTGTGGAGAACGACGAACTTATTAACAGTGCATACTCCTCAATGAACGAGGTGTGCAAATCTACCGACGAGAGCCGCGAGATTATCCAGAAGCTCTCCGACCAGTCCAAGCAGATAGTTGGCATCGCGAATGTGATTACCGACATCTCCCGTCAGACGAATATTCTTGCAATCAATGCGGCTATCGAGGCTTCCCGTGCTGGCGAGTACGGCAAGGGGTTCTCCGTTGTTGCGGGCGAAATCGGTTCGCTTTCGGGCAAAACGAATTCGGCAGTCGGCGAGATAGGCAAGATTATCGACGGTATCACTCGCGACATTTCCCGCACGGTCGAATCCATGGCAAAGAATACCAATCTTACCCGCGAGAGTATGGAATATATGGAGCAGATTAAGGATTT
>JBJESA010000049.1:0-4253 GCA_051882535.1 Oscillospiraceae bacterium | reverse complement strand
GTAATCGAAGCGGCTCTCAAGACTCCTGCAAATTGTGCAAACGGTGCTGTGTACTACAAGAGCTGCGAGTGCGGCAAGCTCAGCAAGGAAACTTTTCAGACTGCGGCTCTTGGCGAGCATATATGGTCTGACAAATGGACAATAGACGATACCCACCACTGGCACAAGTGTACCGGTGCCGGCTGTACTTTAAATGATAACACTCAGATGAACAGCTATGCAGAGCATATTTACGATCAAGAAAATACCTCTCTGAAAGGTGCTGCCATAAAAGCTGCGACCTGCACAGAAGGCGGCGAATACTACAAGAGCTGCGTGTGCGGTAAGATTGGCACTGAAACATTTACTGTTCCTGCCCTTAATCACAATTGGTCAACCGAATGGACTAAGACTAATACTCACCATTGGCACGAGTGCATTAACAGCAGCTGCCCGACAAAGGCAGACGCCGACAAGGACGCCTATGACGAACATACTTTCAGCGATTGGGAAATCACTGTTTTTGCAACAAAAAAGTCCGATGGTGTTAAGGAACGCACCTGCTCTGACTGCGGATATAAGCAGACGGCAGCAGTTAAGTATATTCCCGACAGTAATAATGAGGACACCGGTGATGTAAATAACGTTACAGATCCCGAGAATAATGCGAACAATAGTAATATCATAATTACAAAGAAAGAAATTGTAGAGAAATTTAACCTTACTGATGAAGAACGTACCAAGATTGAAAATGGTGCAGATGTAAATGTATCTTTGGAAGTTGGCGATATAACCTTTACTGTTTCTGTCGAAGAAAAAACAAAGATAGACGAAGCCGCCGCAGGCGAAAGTTTGACCGTTGAGCAATATCTTGATATTAAACTCTGGAAAATCGTGGACGACGGTGTTAATGCTCCCGTAAAAACACCAGTAAATGAAACTTCCTCTCCTGTTACAATCACTTTCAAGATGCCTGATTCATTATTGATTGATGCGAATAGTGAACTTGAGAGAAAGTATTATATTGTTCGTGTTCACAACGGTACTACAGATATTCTTGACGGTACGTTTAACAAGGCAACCGGTATGTTCAGCTTCAAGTCGGATAAGTTCTCCGGTTATGGAGTTGGATATAGTGATAAGGTTGGCAGCCCTGTGTTTACACCCGACAGCGGCACGGAGTTTTCTTCCACATTGGGAATAACTATCAGCTCGGCAACACCGGGAGCTGAGATTTACTACACAAAAGATGGCTCTGTTCCCACTACTGCAAGCACGAAGTATACCAGAAAATTCTATGTAGCTTCTGATACCACAATCAAGGCAATTGCGGTTAAGGCGGGAAAACCCGACAGCGATGTTGTAACTGTGTCCTATAGCAAAAGATCGTATTCCGGCGGTGGCGGCGGAGGAGGAAGTTATGTGCCCTCTACCCCCACTGACCCTGTTGACCCCGCAGATCCTACTACACCTACAGACCCCGCAGACCCCACTACACCTACAGACCCCGCAGACCCCACTACTCCTACAGACCCTGCAGACCCCACTACTCCTACAGACCCCGCGGACCCCACTACTCCTACAGACCCCGCAGACCCCACTACTCCTGCAGACCCTGCGGACCCCACTACACCTACAGACCCTGCGGACCCCACTACACCTACAGACCCCACCAAGCCCGCTGACCCTGTTGACCCCGATAAGCCCGAAGGAGATAAGCCTTCCTCGGATAAGCCGGCGACCGGCGGCGATGGCAATAATCAGGGCAAGCCGTCCGGTATAGGCGGCGAGGGCGGCAATGATAATCCTTCGACCGGTTGTTCGATGAACGTTATTCCGCTCATTGCAGCGGCAGCAGTAATGTTCGCAACCCGCCGCAAGAAGAAGTAATCTTGCTGAATAATAAAATTTCCGCCGTACCTATGTAGGTGCGGCGGATTCTTGCGTTGTTTAATTGGTGAGGATAAACGTCATTGCGTTTTATAAAACTGCCTAATTGTGACTAAAAAGCTTTCTCTGCTTCGAGCCAAGAAAATGTTCCACAAAGCCCATTAACAGAGCGGACACGCGTTGTTTTTGCGGTATTCTGTGCGAAGCACAGAATCGAATTGCCTTAAGGGCAATTCGAGCAAAAACAATGCTAGCAATGAGTATTTTTCAAGCCCAAAGGGCTTGAAAAATACCATTGCGTTGAACAAAATCCCCCTCAGCAAAGCTGAGGGGGATTTTGTTCAACTGGCGGAAGCGGTGGGATTCGAACCCACGGTACGTTGCCGTACAACTGATTTCGAGTCAGTCCCGTTATGACCACTTCGATACGCTTCCATATTTTATTATGACTTAAATATTATACACCATTTTAAGGCATTTGTCAAGTACCTGAAGCAAATTTCCTGAACTTTGGTATCTTGTTAAAAAATAGACAAAGAAATTGGAATATTTTAACAAAAGCCTATTGAAAAGTTTAGAAATTTATGGTATAATAACAAAAAGTACTTTTCCGTGAGGTGATGAAGTATGGATTGTAAGCTTTCCCCGAAATATACGGATAAAATAATTGAGATGATAAAGAACGATGCACCCGCTGTTCATCTGTACCAAAGCATTGAGGACGGTGTGTTGATAGAGCTGCGTGGAGATTTTCTGCCTGAAGAAAAGGTTGATTCTCTGGATATGCTGCGTGACACAGGCATAATCGAAGAATCCTCGCTGCCTGTTTTCGATGTTTTCTGTGCTTCTGTGGAGAACGGTATTATAAACGGTACAACAGACAACAACATCTCCGTCGAGCTATGCATGAAAATCTCCAAAAATGCGTCATACGAGATGTGCCGCATTACCGGACTGTTTTTGCGTGATGAAAGCGGCAAGATAACGGATATCCACTATCGTATCTGCCCATTCAGCGAAAGGGAAGCTTTCGACCGCAGTGTGCTGAATATGTTCTCGTCCGACAAGAATCCCAAGCTGTTCTCTCAACGCTGCAAAACCCTCATTGACAACAATCCCGATAAGCAAATAGCATTTATACAGTTTGATGTTGAACGCTTCAAAATGATTAACGAAATCTACGGTGTCCATACAGGCGACGACATACTCGCGTTCTTCAATGACTCGTTGTCGCTGATTTGCTCGGAAAACCAGCCTTTTTGCCGCCTTACTGCCGATATCTATATGATAATCACTCCATTTGAAGAACGGCAGGAAC
This sequence comes from Oscillospiraceae bacterium, assembly GCA_051882535.1. Lineage (GTDB taxonomy): Bacteria > Bacillota > Clostridia > Oscillospirales > Ruminococcaceae > CAG-115. Next base: position 1,066 of record JBJESA010000049.1, on the reverse strand, counting down.
TCCTTGATTTTGTACATAAAGTTGAAAGTATGCTCTGCGGCTACAAGGGTATCGACTACAGATTAATATTTGGAATAGCTATAGTTGACGACCGAACACTTCATACACGCCGCCACGGCGACCGTGCTTCTATCGCACGTCAGTCCATTAAAGGCAAAGCTCTTGACAATATAGCATTCTATGAAAGCGATATGAAACTCGACCTCGAAAAAACCAAGGAAATCGAGGACGATATGCAGCGTGCATTGGTAAGCGGCGAATTTATCATGATGCTGCAGCCCAAGCACTCAATCAGCACAGAGCGTATTATCGGTGCAGAAGCCCTTGCTCGCTGGAAACACCCGAAGAAAGGTATGGTTTCTCCTGCCGAATTTATCCCTGTGTTTGAGAAAAACGGTTTTATATGGAAGCTCGACCTGTATATCTGGGAGTTGGCTTGCCGTAAAATCCGTGATTGGATAGACCGCGGCATCACTCCGGTTCCTATCTCGGTAAACATCTCCCGCGAATATGTCCATAAGTACGATATCGTTTCAGCATTCACGGGACTTATCGAGAAGTACGATATCCCAATCTCTCTGCTTGAACTTGAAATAACGGAAACCACCGATTCGGTAGGCGTCGAAGATATTGTAAAGAAGCTGAAAGCAGCAGGTTTCACCATGCTTATGGACGACTTTGGCTCGGGTTATTCCTCGCTGAATATGCTTAAAACTACGCCGTTTGATGTGCTGAAAATGGATAAGAGCTTCCTCGGCGAGTTTATGGAAACCGACCGAGGACGCAAGATTATCGAGCATACCATCTCAATGTCACGCGATATAGGTCTTGGTATAATCGCTGAAGGTGTAGAAACAAAGGAGCAGGCACTGTTCCTAAGCGAATGCGGCTGCGACTCGGCACAAGGATTTTACTACTCAAAGCCAATCACCGAAGATGAGTTCGATAAACGCCTGCTCGAAATTAATAAATAAACAACAATCCCCTTTGATTAGCCAACCAAAGGGGATTTCAGTCTGTCGAAAAACCTTTGGGGGTCTGGGGGCTTGCCCCCAGAACGGGGGAG